>CAJIYV010000062.1 GCA_905181745.1 uncultured Actinomycetes bacterium
GGGCGACGACGATCGGGTGCGTTTCTTCCTCGGCGACATTCGTGATGCTGATCGACTCAAACTTGCGCTCTACGGGGTTGACTTTGTTGTCCACGCGGCCGCCCTTAAGCAGGTCGATACGGCCGAACTTAACCCCATGGAATACATCAAGACCAATATTCTGGGTTCTGAAAATGTGATTCGAATGGCAGTTGAAGCGGGTGTGAAAAAAATCGTCGCCCTATCAACAGACAAAGCATCTTCACCGGTCAATCTTTACGGCGCAACAAAACTCACGGCCGACAAGCTCTTTATCTCCAGCAACAACTACGGGAAAGCACGGGGAACAACTTTTTCCGTTGTGCGCTACGGAAACGTCATGGGCAGCCGCGGATCCGTTATTCCATTTTTTAGAACCCTCGCCGAAAAAGGCGAGCCACTTCCCATCACCGATCTGCGCATGACCCGTTTTTGGATCACTCTCCCGCAAACCGTTGACTTCGTGATTCGCAGTTACACCGACATGACCGGTGGCGAACTGTATGTGCCTCGGATTCCCAGCATGAAAGTCACTGACCTCGCTGAGGCAATCGCTCCGGGCGCACCACTCGTGGAAGTCGGAATCCGACCGGGTGAAAAACTGCATGAAGAAATGATTTCCACCGAAGACTCTCGCCGAACCATCATGCAAGAAGGCCGTTACGTGGTTTTGCCAACCCTAGCCGAATGGGGTTTCACTGACCCTGAAGGTGAACAAGTACCGGACGGATTCTCTTACTCCTCCAATACCAATGATCTGTGGCTCAGCGTCGAAGGTATCCGTGAACTCATGGCGCAACTCGAGCTCTAATCTCATGAGCGACGCTGCACTTGGCATGGACGGACTGCTCACTTGGACCCAAGCGCGTTTGGTCTCCCATGCCGCCGGAAAACCGCTTCAACTTGCCACGGCTCGACTAGATGAGTCGCATGGCTCACTACTCGGTGAAGCATTAGTCACCCTCGCCGATGAACCTAGTGTTGATGTTGCCCAATTCGACGGCTACGCCGTGTGCGCGGGCGGGCCATGGACCCTCATTGATCTTTCCCCCGAGGTTGCCCTTCCCCAGCGCTACGCCACCAAACTGCGTGCATTCGAACCCATCCCACCACATACCGACGCAGTTTTGCCTTTCTCACAAGGACAACTCGTCAAGATTCAAGCGAACGAGCATCAAGTCATTGCCTACGATTCACTCAACGGGACCCCCGATGAGAATGCGCGTCCTGATTTTGGCTCTGGGATTATTCGCCAATCGGCGGTAGCAGGTGCCGGACGCGAACTTGTTCCCGCAGACTCGCTCGTTACCCCGCACGTAATTTCACTCGCTGCAGCGGCAGGGTACGACCATCTGCGGATTTGTCGACCACCTGTTGTCAGCACTCTCATTATTGGAGAGTCCCTACTTGATCAAGGTCCACCCCGAAGCGACCGAGTACGTGATGCCTTAGGAATCAGCATTCCGGCATTTGTGGGCGCCCTAGGCGCGAGGGGAAACCCACATGTTCGAGCATCTGAAACAAGGGATTTACTTCTCGAAGAGATTGAAGATTCACACGCAGACCTGCTGATCACAACCGGTTCAACCGCTCCGGGTGGAGAGAACCTGCTGCGTACCGTATTGCGCGACCTCGCCGCCCATTGGTTAATTGATGGAGTGACCATGACACCGGGTGCGCAAGTCCTACTCGCTCGACTACCCGACGGAAAATTACTTCTCGGGCTTCCCGGTGATCCACGAAGTGCATTGGCGGCGTTAATGACTATCGCGCCACCGCTGATTGCCGGGCTGAGGGGTGCCGCGTGGGTTGAGAGCATCCACACTGCGGTGTTGATGGGCGAGACCCCACTTCCCGACTACGCAGAAGACACCACCATTGTTCCCGTTCGAGTCAGCACAAGCCCAGCTGGCCGGACGGCGCAGGTCCTCGATTCTGATGGCCCAGCTGGGCTTAGCGGCGTAGCCGGTGCAACTGATTTCGCCATTGTTTCACCAGAGATGGGGTCACCCGGTGATGTTGTGCTCACAATTTCCCCATTCGGTGCGTGAAACAAAAGTGTGTAACGGGCCGAGCGTTCCCGGCCTCCTCGGCAAAAATCCAGGGCCCGATATGCGCCTACCGGCCACATGATGCGGGATTGCTGGCATGATTAAGCGCGTGCGAGGCGAAGTGGGTTGTAATGGATGAGGCTCTCGGTCGCCGATACAAGCGATCACCTGACGGTCTCGGGGTTGACGGCACAGAAGAGTCTGCCCGTTCTTTACTCTTTCGGGGACGCAAACTCAGTCCGATCAAGAATGTAATCCTTCGCATTGGGGTGGCCGCGGCCACGCTCGTGCTCACGGCAATGGTTGTGTACTTTGAGCGGGCTTGCTACGCAGACGCTGGGGTTGTCGGTGAACTCACCTGGATCGATTCCTTTTATTACGCAACCGTTAGCCTTTCGACGACCGGTTACGGTGACATTGTTCCGATCTGTGAATCCTCCCGCGCTGTCAACGTGTTGGTCATTACACCACTGCGTTTCCTGTTCTTGATCGTGCTTGTAGGAACAACCATTGAAGTACTTACCAAGAAAACTCGAACTGAAATCCGGTCCCGGCGATGGAGGAAGAAAGTGGAAAACCACACAATCATCATTGGTTACGGAGTTAAAGGCCGTAGCGCTGGCAAAGCCCTACTCGACGCTGGCTACGACCCAAACACAATTGTTGTTGTTTCCCCAGATCGAGAGTCCTGTGATCTGGCAACCCGCGATGGTCTCGTTGCATTTGTCGGCGATGGCCGACAAGAAGAAGTGCTTAACGATGTATCAATCGACGGTGCTGGCCAAATAATTGTTGCCACCAACGAAGACGACACCTCCGTGCTGGTAACCCTCACGGCTCGGCGCCTAGCACCGGCTCACGCACGGATCATCGCTGCGGTTCGTGAATCCCAGAACGCTGATGTACTCCGCCAGTCAGGTGCCAACAGTGTGATCCCCACGGCTGAATCGGCCGGGCGTCTCATGGGCCTTTCGGTGATCAGTTCAGAGGCCGGCGCCCTCATGGAAGACCTCCTTGATTCATCCCGCGGACTCGAAGTGACCGAGCGCGCTGTGACAAAGGAAGAACTCAGCATGTCACCCGAGGATCTCAACGAGAAAGGTCAAATAGTTCTCGCCGTAATTCGTAATGGAATCACACACCGCTTCTACACTGAAAGCATCCGATTCCTCGAAAAGAGTGACCGGCTCGTTGTCATTAAATACAACAGAGAAGAGGCCTAATC
>CAJIYV010000063.1 GCA_905181745.1 uncultured Actinomycetes bacterium
TGGCTTATGTAGTTCTAAATTTGTATCCGTATAACGCTGGACATTTATTGATTTGCCCGTATCGACATGTGGCGGACTACACCGACTTGACCGATGCAGAACGTGATGAAATCTCGCGGCTCACTCAAGAATCAATGCACACGTTGCGTGCTATTTCGGGTGCGCAAGGATTTAACTTGGGCATGAATCAAGGATCAATCTCGGGTGCAGGTATTGCGGCACATTTGCATCAACATGTCGTGCCACGTTGGGGGGGAGACGCGAACTTTATGCCGATCATTGGTGAAACAAAGGTACTGCCGCAGTTACTCACTCAGACGCGTGATCTATTACAAGAGGGCTGGATTTCATCTCACTGATCAGGCGGCCAGGATCGAGCACGGGCCTGGTTTGGATCCTGACAATCTCACCTGCGTGAGCGTGCGATCGTGTTTGTCCGTCGAGACCATGGATTGCGCTGACGTGGACAGAAGCGCTATCGGTAAAGTACGGCCCGGTGGTCATTTCTCCCCGCCAGACGCGGGCTAGTCCTTCACCGAGCGAGGTGGCGAGGAAATGATGGGGGAGCACTGCGCTGGGTAGCCACACTTCGAGCTCCAAATCCGCGGCGAAATCGATCACTTCCGCGATCCCAATCGAATCTTCGATAGCAAAAACTGGAATAATTTCCCTACGAACTGTTGCGCTGAGGAGCTCTGCGCGTAGTTGATTGCTGGATTGAACACCATGCGCCAGGATTTCGTGAATCAAATTGTCATCTGTGCTAGTAACCACTACCGCTGTGGTGAGCGCCTCAAGATGTGAATCGATTAAATCAAAATGAGGTTGTTCAAGTGCATGCGCTGAGACAGAATCTCGTGGATCACCGAGCCTGATTTCCAAGTCGATGAGATCAAGGATGCCACCCACTTCCGAATCTTCGCCCGTTTCGGACTCGCGCATTACTGGCAACGTGAGTGCAACTGCGTGGTGACGCGAATCCATTACGCGCGAGAGCACCGCAAGGGTTTCATCGAAGTTAGCGGTTGGCGTATTGAGGCCGGTGATTGCGACCATGAGTGGATGATGGTGCGCCACTTCTTGGGCCAGTTGGATGGTAGTCCCGTCGATGCCCGACGCACTGTCAACGGTGAGCAAAGCAATGTCGGCCCCCCACGCAAGAAAGGAACCGAGCTGTGGCGGATTGAAGATATCAGGTTGGGCAACAATAGAAACCAAATTCACGCTTTCACCGAAAGTGATGGAAGGGTCAGCGTTGTTTGGCGCGACACTTACTGGACGCTTAAATCGCCTGATCCCGCCAATCCGTTGGGAAACCGTCTGAGCGAACGCCGAATCGGTCGCTAGCACTGCGATTGATGCGTTGGTTGACACGGTTGGACGGTAGCATTAAGCCAATGCTGAACAATCCCAAAGCACGCAGCGCGGTCAGAGGAATGTTGGACCCGCCTGCGAAGCTTTTGCTACGACTGCATATGTCACCCGATGCGGTAACTGTGGTCGGCACGCTGGGTGCGGTGGCGTGTGCGGTTCTTTTGATCGCTCACGGCAATTTTATTTTCGGTGTGCTGGGAGTCATGGTTTTTGCCGTCGCGGATCTGCTTGATGGAGCAATGGCACGGATGAATGGGTCTAGTGGACCATGGGGAAACTTTTTGGATGCATCACTGGATCGAGTGGCTGACGGTGCAATATTTGGTTCGGTCGCTTTCTGGGCGGCAACAAATGGGGAAATGTGGCTTGCGGGGGGAACGCTGATTGCGCTGGTGGCGGGGCAAGTCACGAGTTATGCGAAGGCGCGGGCTGAGGCAGTCGGAGCGCAAGCAAATGTGGGAGTCGTTGAAAGAGCGGAGCGAGTTATAGCAATTCTCGCGGCTCTATTCCTTTCTGGGGTTGGAGTTCCGTGGGTTTTAGACATTGTGGTTTGGGCGTTGGCCGTGTTGGGTGTTGTCACCGTGGTTCAACGATTTATCCATGTGCGCAAGCAGCTCAAGCCACACACTGAAACTCCGTAGAGGCACTCGAACATGGTGAAACGGAGAACAGTTGCGGACTCGGCAACAAATTGGGCGTTCACGGTCGGATGGGCGGCAACGAAAGGGATGCCAGAAGCAGTGGCTCAGCAGGTGTTTCGCACGGGGGCGGATGCTTTATGGTGGCAGGACGCCGGTGGAGTGGCTCAACTGAAAAAAAACTTAGCCAGGGTTCGTCCAGATCTTGATCCCACAGAGCTCAACAAGCTCACGCGTGCCGGAATGCGCAGTTATATGCGGTACTGGTGCGAAGCCTTTCGACTACCGAAAATGACGCCAGCGCAAATAAATGGCCGTTTTGAGTTGCGCGGCGTTGAATTATTAGACCAGGCGCTTGACAGCGGGAGCGGGGCTCTCATGATTCCCGGACACATGGCTAATTGGGACTTAGCTGGCGCATGGGCAGCGTCTCGATACGGCCAGTTGACTACTGTCGTCGAACGATTGAAGCCGGAGAAGCTTTTCGACCAATTCATGAGCTACCGGCAGTCATTGGGTATGGAGGCACTCGCCTTAGGCAACCCTGATGTAATGCGAAACCTGATTGAACGATTGCGCTCCGGAGGGTTGGTTGCGTTGCTCGGGGATCGGGACATCTCGCGCAGTGGCGTACAAGTGGAGTTCTTTGGTGAGACGGCATCATTTCCTGCCGGTCCGGCAATGCTGGCTTCGTTGACCGGTGCACCGCTGTACCCCGTCACAATGCACTATGAAGGCCCGCGCGCCATCGGCGTTGTACAGGATCAAATTGAAGTTCCGCAGTACCTACCCAAAAATGAGCGGGTAGCTCACATGACACAACAGGTTGCGCGAGCCTTTGAAGTGGGCATCGATCAACACCCTGAGGATTGGCACATGTTGCAAAAAATCTGGCTCGGAGACCGGAGCCCCCGGTGACCATAAAGCGAATCGGAATCGTGTGCCCGTATTCATGGGATGTGCCGGGGGGAGTACGAAGTCACGTCGCAGATCTGGCTGTGACTTTGCAAGGCAGGGGCTACGAAGTCAACGTGTTGGCGCCGGTTGAAGACCCCGACACGTTACCCGAATTCGTATCCAATGGCGGTCGACCCACAGCAGT
This sequence comes from uncultured Actinomycetes bacterium, assembly GCA_905181745.1. Taxonomy (GTDB): domain Bacteria; phylum Actinomycetota; class Actinomycetes; order S36-B12; family S36-B12; genus UBA4592. The sequence continues at coordinate 3,115 of CAJIYV010000063.1, forward strand.
GTCCTACAACGGGTCGATAGCACGGCTGAGCTTTGGAGTGCGCGCTACCCGCCGAGTACGCCAATGGATCCGTGAGGGCGACTTCGATGTAGTGCACATTCATGAACCGGTTGCGCCGAGCCTGTCGTTACTCACGTGTTGGGCGGCGCGCGGCCCATTGGTTGCCACCTGGCACTCCTCGCACGAGCGATCCCGGATGCTGTCTGCTGGATACTACGTGGCGCAGACCGCAATGGAGAAAATTCGCGGACGGATTGCCGTGAGTGAAGCTGCTCGGGAAACGCTTGTGGAGCATATTGGTGGCGATGCTGTCTTAATCCCTAACGGTGTTCGCGTGGCGGACTTTCGAGACCAAGAAAGTTTCGCAATTGAAGGAACCCAAAAGATCTTGTTTTTAGGACGAATCGATGAGCCCCGCAAGGGACTTGAGGTGCTGCTGCGCGCATTGCCCCACATTTTTTCTGGACTCGAACGGTGCGAAATCTTGATCGCAGGCCCCGGGGGTCCGCAAGAATACGAGAAATTTCTAGATCCACAGTGGCGTGATCGAGTGAGTTTTGTGGGCGCAATCTCGGAGGAAGAAAAAAGACGAACCTTGCGTCAAGCCGATCTCTACGTGGCCCCGCATATCGGCGGGGAGTCCTTTGGAATTGTTCTTGCCGAAGCGATGGCCGCGGGCACGGCTGTTGTGGCATCTGATTTGGCCGCCTTTGACCGAGTGTTGCAATCGGGGAAATCTGGAAGGCTGTTTCCGGTCGGGAATGCTGAAGCGCTGGGTAGCGCAGTTGTTGAAGTGTTGACCGATCAGCATCAAAGGAGAATGCTGGTCGAGGCTGGAAATGCTCGCGTGATGGATTTTGATTGGGAACGGGTAGTGGAAGATGTGATTGCGGTGTACGAAGCAGTCCACCTATCGGGTGAGAAAGTCGAAGAGGATTTACGGGGGCAGATTGCGGGACGTTTTGCTGGTAGGAGATCGCGAGATAATGAGGAGACGCCATGAAGGGTTGGGTAATCGGCTTTTCCGTTTTGGCTGTCCTGATAACATTTTTCGTCCTGTATCTAGGTATGACGGCCGGCAGGATAGATCGACTGCATCGGCGGATCGATGTCGCTCGACTCGCACTTGACTCGCATCTGTTGCGTCGTTCGGGAGTGACCTTGGAATTGGCGTCCAGCGGGTACCTAGATCCCGCATCGGCCGTGCTCATCTCCGAGACCGCACATGCCGCCCGATTATCAACAGACCTCTCATCCACGCAACGCGATACGGCCGAGTCGGAGCTGACCGCTGTACTTAACGCGGTGCTTGATGTTGAGGCGGTGGAGATGATCGATGATTCCCTCGGTGGTCATGAGATCCTGGAAGAATTCGCCGCTTCGGCGCGTAGAGTGGAACTTTCCCGGCGCTTTCTTAATGACGCAGTTCGAGCGTGTGTGCAGCTGCGGAAGCAGCGTTCTGCCCGGTGGTTTCAACTTGCCGGGCATACGCCTGTCCCGCATACTCGCGAGATTCATGACCATGTCGTGTACTCACAGCGCAGTTAGCCGCTTGCGCGTTGATTGCGAGCTTGGGTGGGTGAGAATGCCGATGCGCATGAGTTCCTCTATCATTGAGTGCATTGTTAATAAAACTAGCTATCTAGCTAACTAGCGCAATCTTTGAGGACGGGCATTATGGCAAATGAGGTCAGCACCGGAACCGGTCGCGTCAAGCGTGGCATGGCCGAAATGCTTAAGGGCGGCGTGATCATGGACGTGGTGAACGTGGAGCAAGCCAAGATCGCTGAAGATGCAGGAGCGGTCGCCGTTATGGCACTCGAGCGAGTACCAGCAGATATTCGCGCAGAGGGTGGCGTAAGCCGCATGTCAGACCCAGACATGATTGACAAGATTATTGCTGCGGTGAGCATCCCTGTGATGGCAAAGGCCCGAATCGGTCATTTCGCCGAAGCGCAAGTTTTGGAGTCCCTCGGAGTCGATTACATCGATGAGTCGGAGGTGTTGACCCCCGCCGACTACTCCAATCATATTGATAAGTGGAAGTTCACAGTTCCCTTCGTGTGCGGGGCGACGAATCTTGGTGAGGCACTGCGGCGCCTCACCGAAGGGGCGGCGATGATCCGTTCAAAAGGTGAAGCGGGCACGGGAGATGTTTCCAACGCTGTCACACATATGCGAAAAATTCGTTCCGAGGTCTTGCGACTGTCCTCAATGTCTACCGACGAGGTGTATGTGGCTGCAAAGGAATTGCAAGCCCCCTACGACTTGGTTGCCGAAGTAGCCCGGACTGGGACTTTGCCGACTGTTCTCTTTACCGCTGGAGGAATCGCGACCCCGGCAGATGCAGCAATGATGATGCAACTTGGTGCCGACGGAGTCTTTGTGGGAAGCGGGATCTTCAAATCTGGCAATCCTGCTGAACGTGCAAATGCGGTTGTACAGGCGACAACACATTTTGACAACCCTGACGTGGTTGCGAAGGTGAGCCGTGGGTTGGGCGAAGCTATGGTGGGAATTAATGTTGCAGACATTCCGGTCCATCACCGACTTGAAGACCGTGGTTGGTAGAACTTCATGTTGTCAGTTCCCGTAATCGGGGTGCTGGCCCTTCAAGGCGGGGTTCGCGAGCATCTTGATGCTCTTGCCAAATCCGGGGCTGAGTCTCGCTCAGTAAAAACCTTGGAGCAACTCGTCGGAGTTGACGCATTGGTTATCCCGGGCGGGGAGTCGAGCACAATTGAGAAACTGGCTCGAAACTCTGAAATGCTAGAACCGTTGCGCGAGGCCATCAAAGGGCACATGCCGATTTTTGGTTCCTGCGCAGGGATGATTTTGTTAGCGGACCGGGTGGTGGGGGCAATCGAAGGCCAAGAGTCAATTGGTGGCCTGGACATAACAGTGGAGCGCAACGCATTTGGTAGACAGATGCAGTCATTTGAATCCGGCATCGCCATCGCGGGGATACGTGATCCGCAGCGTGATTTTGATGGTGTCTTTATTCGCGCCCCGTGGGTGCTTGAGGCGGGGACCGGATGTGAAGTAATTGCACGGATTACATCGGGACCTCATGAGGGTAGGATCGTGGGCGTGCGCAATGACACTATTTTGGCGACGTCGTTTCACCCAGAATTGACCGCGGACTATCGGGTACACGAAATGTTTGTAGACATGGTGAGGAAATTATGAGTGGGCATTCAAAGTGGGCGACTACTAAGCACAAAAAAGCGGTAATTGATGCTCGGCGCGCGAAACTGTTTGCCAAACTGATCAAGAATATTGAAGTTGCGGCGCGACAAGGTGGGGGAGAGCTGGAAGGAAACCCCACACTTTTTGATGCGGTTCAAAAAGCGAAGAAAAACTCGGTCCCATTGGACAACATAGAACGTGCAGTTAAGCGAGGCTCGGGCGCTGAAACAGGGGGAGCCGATTGGCAAACCATTATGTACGAAGGGTACGGACCTGGCGGCGTGGCTGTTCTTGTTGAATGTTTGACGGACAATCGCAATCGTGCGGCATCTGATGTTCGCATCGCCATGACTCGTAACGGAGGTGCAATGGCAGACCCGGGAAGCGTTTCCTATCTGTTTGCACGTAAAGGCGTAGTGATTGTGAACAAAGTTACTGAAGGACAAGACGTCTCCGAAGATCGAATTCTCAATACGGTGCTGGAAGTCGGCGCACAGGAATTAAATGACCTGGGAGAGGCCTTTGAAATTGTGTCCGAGGCCACAGATTTTGTCGCCGTTCGGACGGCGTTGCAGGGAGTGGGAATCGATTACGAATCAGCGGAAGCGACATTTGTCCCGAGCATGACGGTGCCACTAGATGAGACCGGCGCAGTTCAGCTTTTTCGCATGCTCGAGGCACTCGAGGATAGTGACGATGTTCAAAACATCTACGCGAATTTTGACGTATCCGACGAGATAATGGATGCGATCGGTGAGCCTTGAGCGTGGATTCTGTAGGCAAGCAACTGCGTGGTTGGGATGCGGCGACATTTCGCACAGCCAGTGGTGACGCGACTATGCGTTCCACGGTCGTTGCGATGGCGATCTTGGAATCTGCACCCAACTGGGAACGGCTGCGCGCTCGGATTGAACGGCTGACGCTTTTCGTTCCGGAATTGCGCATGCGACCCCTTCACCCACTGGTGGGATTCTCGTCACCGCGCTTGAGTATCGATCCAGATTTTGATTTGGATTTTCACGTGCGTCGGTATCGACTGCCCGAGGGTGGTGGTTGGAAGGATTTACTCGCTGACGCACGTCGGCTCAGTTTGGGCGATTTCGATTACAGTCGGCCACTATGGGAAGCAAGCCTGGTCGAGGGCTTGCCAGATGGTCATTCAGCGTTCATGCTCAAGTTGCACCACTCGATTGCCGATGGCGCCGCAACGGTCAAGATCGCCCTCACTCTTTTTGAACTTGCTTCAGAGACAAATTCGGATGAACCCGTACCGCCGTCCGCCCCCGTCGGCGCGGACGTAAGTTGGCAGGAGCTTTTGGTTGCCAACTCGATAGACAACGTGGCTCGAGCAGCTGGGGGCGCAAAAGGACTGTTGGGAACCGCCCTGCGTTTAGCGAGGACTTCTCTCACCGACCCTGCGCTTGCATTCGAAAAGACGGTGGAAACAATCGGTTCGATCACCCGAGCGGCAACGGTCTACGACGCACCACTTTCGCCCTTGTTGACAGGGCGCGGCACCACGTACACCTTCGGAACCTTGGAGTTTCCATTTGACCAAATCCGTCAGGCGGCCAAATCCCATGACCTCAGTGTCAACGACGCCTTTATGGCAGCGGTTATGACGGGCATGCAGGCCTATCACGAGCGTCACGGTGCGAGCGCTGAGTCTTTGCGGGTGAATGTGCCCATCTCGCTTCGAGGAGATGCGGGAGATCGAAGTGGGCAGGCGGCAAATGCTGTGGCTATCGCTCGGTTCCCCATGCATGTCGCCAACCAGTCCACGGTGGAACTTATGCACCAGGCCCACGACTTGGTGGCCAAGTGGAGGCGTGAACCAGCCATGCGGCTCGCGGATCCGCTGGCAGAGGTGAGTTGGTTTGTCCCCGTTCCCATGCTTGCTTCAGTAGCGAGGGCTTCAGACATTACGACCAGCAATGTTCCCGGACCCCCGATTCCCATATATCTGGCGGGAAGCCGCATGATCGCGGTGTATCCGCTAGTAGCAACGATTGGGGCGGCGGTCAATGTCACCATGGTGACCTACGATGGCAAGGCGTTTATCGGAGTCTCGACGGACGATCGTGCGATCGGTGATCACGCAGATTTGATGCACGATCTCCGCGCGGGCTTCCATGCGGCGACCCTGACGGGCGATACCCTCTAAAGGCACCAAGATTGGTGGGGATTGTGAGGTCTTCACAGGATATTTCGAGCGAAAGAGGATTCATGCGCGTGCTGGGAATCGATCCAGGACTCACCCGTTGCGGTGTAGCTGTGATTGATGGTCTGCCTGGTCGACCGGTGACGGCGCATTTTGTTGGGGTGATAACTACAGCAGCCGATGGAGAACTCGCTGATCGTTTGGCCATATTGCACGCCGAGCTCACCGTGCTCATCGATAAATATTCCCCCGAAGTGATCGCTATTGAGCGCGTTTTTAGTCAGCAGAACGTTCGCTCAGCAATGTCGACGGCGCAGGCGGCCGGCATAGGGTTATTGCTAGCTGGGCAGCGGGGGATTCGCGTCGGGATGCACACTCCGACCGAGGTGAAGGCTGCGGTCACAGGAAACGGTCGGGCCGAGAAAAATCAGGTGGCACTGATGGTCACCAAAATTGCCCAACTGAAAGCGGTGCCCAAACCGGCCGACGCGGCAGATGCCCTAGCGATTGCCATCACTCAAGCGTGGCGAGGGAGTGTGGCAGCGAAATACGAGGCGGCTAGAAAGGCGATGTCGAAGTGATCGCATTTATCCGCGGTGAAGTGTGGAAGACCGGCCCTGATTTTGTCGTAGTGGATACCGGGGATCAAGGCGTAAAAGTGTTGTGCCCTGCGTCGAGTGCGAATGGTATGCGTGTCGGAGATCCAGTGTTTTTGCACACAGCACTCGTAGTGCGCGAAGACTCCTGGACCCTTTATGGCTTTGCAGAGGAGGCGCAATGTGAGATGTTTGATCTGGTACAAACCGTTTCGGGTATCGGTCCACGCATTGCTCTTGCGGTGGTGGCGACCCTTTCGCCAGATGAATTCGCCCACGCCATTAGCTC
>CAJIYV010000064.1 GCA_905181745.1 uncultured Actinomycetes bacterium
TTTTGTGGTCTTCTTTGCACGGTCTTCGAATGCACCCGCGCAACCAACCCAGAAGAGGTACTCAATATCTGCTGGAATTGTGTCTTCACCATCGCGGCCGAACACCCGAACCTCAAAGTCAACTTCGGTGATCCAAGAATTGCGGTCCGCTGCGTTCATGCCCCATGGATTTCCCTTTGTTTCAACGTTTTTGAACATGCCGTTGAGTTCAGTGGGGAAGTCTGAAGCAATCATGACCTGATTCCGACGCATGTCGGCGATATGGTCAACGTGTTCAATGTCTACCGGGCATTGATTGACGCAGGCACCGCACATGGTGCATGACCACAAGACATCGTTTCCAATGACTGGGAGCTCAAGTGAGAAGTCTCGGTGGCCGTCATATGTGTAACCATCTGTTCCTGCGTGTTCGGTATCCATTCGGTCACCAATGAATGGACGTTGCAATAGTTCCTGCTGTTCTGGTGTGAGAGTGGCGAGCGCCGCTTCGTCCAATTCACCGGCCCCAAGCGTGGTTCCTTTTGCTGCAAGTAGGTACTCCGAAGAAGCGAATAGATTGTCTCGAAGATCCATGATGAGAAGTTTTGGACTTAGTGGTTTCTCAGTGTTCCAAGCGGGACATTGGTCCTGACATCGCCCGCATTCGGTGCAGGCCATGAAGTCGACGTAATTCTTCCACGTGAATTCAGAGATATGGCCTTTACCAAAAAGGGCATCTTCCGGTGGATCTTCAAAGTCAAGGGGCTTGCCGTCATACATGATTGGCTGTAGTGGACCCAGGGCGTTAGGTCGACGTGATGTGTACACGTTGACCGGTGCGGTGAAGATATGAAGATGCTTGCTGTTGAGAACGATTAGCAGCAATACGAGAATTACACCGATGTTGAGCCACAGGCCCACTGTTTCAATCCACTCATTGGTGTGGATGCCGAGTCCGTTGATCAAAGTTGCAAAGTATTCGGATGCGAAGGCGCCATCGGGGAAAGGAAACACTCCGGTGTTCACCTGAGCTGCGCGGTAGAGGAAAAGCGTCCACACCACGTTGAAGATCATGAACAAAATCAGCCAGGCACCTGCCGTGTGTGAACCGAAAAATCGTGAGGCTCTCCCCTCTTTGCGAGGGTCATTTGTGAGCCGGATCAACGCGAAGATCGTGATACCGACCAGTACTAAAATGGCAAATAGGTCCTCGGCAAAGCCGATGATCGCCCATGTGCCAATGATGGGAACAGCAAAGTCAGCTACGTAGAGCGCACCGAATGCTTCGATGATGGTGAGACCAAGGACAAGGAAGCCCCAGAATGCAAACACATGGGCGATGCCGGGGACGAACCACTTGAGCAGTTTGCGTTGACCGAGTACTTCAGTTGCTTCCGCCTCAACTCGAATTGTTGGGTCGGTGAATCGGCCAACCGACTGGCGACCGGTACGGGCAAGTGAAAACAGGAACAGGCCTCGTTTGGCTGCGAAGAAGAGAAGTGCGATGGCGAGAACTGTGCCGACGACGGCACGAATGAGCATCTGGTCCATTGAGTAAATGTACTCATAAGTCCAAATATTTTCCTTATGACCCGGTGTTTATCGGGATTGACAGATGTACGTGCCAGCGCGATGCGGCTAATACGCGAAGGTAGCCACAAGCCCTGATCGCTCATTTGCGGGAAAATTTTTAGTTCACCCAGGCACATGCTAATGCGTTAGCGTACTAATCCAGAGGTTCTACCGCGTCAAGTGAGTACGAGGATGTAGATACGTATTTAATGCAATTGGTCTGTGATCTAAGGTTTTTTGCGCCGGTTTTGCTTTAACCATTGTGGTGGGAGCCTAGGCCGTGTTCATACCGAGATTTATGTTGCCGTGGAGGGCACGTTACTTTACAAAAATTTTCCCCTGCTGCCATGCTCTTACTGCTTTTGTCCGGGGATTGAAATCAGGATCGTGTCCTAGGCCCAGCGCTGTGAAGGTTCGCTGAACTAAAGCCTCTGTCGAACGTACAGAGGCGCCGCGTTTTTTGGCGATGGCGGCGTTTGTGTAGCCCTCGGCGATGAGGAACAGAATTTCACCTTGTGCTTTGCTGATACAAAGTTGTTCCCCTACAGGTTTTTGTGGCACCGTTGACGGGGAGTGCGTGGTGATTGAGTCTTTGACTGCGGTTACAAGTTCGGAGATTGAACTGACTTGGCTTTTGATCAAGTAGGTGAGGCTGTCGGTGAGTTGTTTTCCGATGGGTAATGCCAGTGAAGCTGATAGGTGCGAGGTGAGCACAACTTTTCCGATCCAGGGGTGGTGCTCATCTACGTGAGTGAGGAGGTCGGCACCGGTGGGAGCTCCATGACCAAAATTTAAGTCGGTGACTAATACGTTCGGTGAAAATGATTCGATTGTGGAGATTGCATCGGGCACCGTCGGCACCCCACTTACCGCAAAGTTGGCTGCGGCTAATGCCTCGGTCACAAGAGTGAGGGTGAAGGGGTCATTGTCCACTACCAGCACGCGTACTTGGAATCCTTGGACCATAACTCTCCTAAATTCGTTTTTTCAATTGTGCGGTTTTAGGTTTTGCACGCGCGCGCGTGTAGGGCAAATGTGACCAATGTCTCCACTTTCCGGGGTGAAATGATCACTTTATGGCGGCCTGATGAAGTTTTCGGCTAGGCCCCCACTTGCAGTTCCTTAGGACATTTTTCCTCAGTCCCTCGAAAAAGACTCAATTATGTAGTAAAAACCGATTGTATTATACAGAATTTCCGTTTGCCATATTGACATGCTACCGATGGGGGCCGGTATGTTTCCCTTTAGCAGTAATTAGGGTCGAAAAGGATTTCGATTTAACTGTTGAGTGGCCCCCAAGTGGTGGCTACGGGCATGGAAGCTCATTCATTTTCGCTTTGGTACCTCGGTACTGGGGCATAAAGGAGCCGAAATGCCGAATGTGATGACCCCAGGAGGAAAGCAGACTCTCTCGTCGGAGAAGCAGTTGCTGGTTACCAGCAATCTTGCACTCGTAGGGTATGTAGTCAGCGGCCTCGCCATGAAACTTCCCACACACATTAATCGAGACGAATTAAGGTCGGCGGGGCTTGAAGGCCTCGTGCAAGCCGCCCATTCGTTCGCTGAGGACCGTGGGGTGCCGTTTCGCCACTTCGCAGCCCTTCGGATTCGAGGCGCGATCATGGACGATCTTCGACGAAATGATTGGGCGTCACGCTCCGTTCGTCAGGCTGGCCGTGTACGCGAGCAAGCTGTGGACCACCTGATTGCAACTTTGGGTTCAGCCCCAAAGAAGGTCGAAATCGCCGAATACATGGGTGTCAGTCTCGAGGAGCTCTGCAGCCTGGAGGCGTCCCTCTCCCGCGGCAGCGTGCTTTCCCTCGATGCGGATGCTGCATCTGGAGGTTTCTCCTCAAAGGAAGTCGTGGATTCGGAGTCCGGCGGTCCTGAAGACCATATCTTGGAAAGCGAGTTCCAGACGTACCTGAGGGCGGCTGTTACAGCGCTTCCCGACCGTCTCGGTGTCGTCATCACCCGGTACTTTCTTCAGGGCCACGCCATGGCAGATATTGCTGAGGACCTTGGGGTGACCGAGTCCAGAGTGTCCCAGTTGCGCGCTGAGGCACTTGTGTTGTTGCGCGACGGCATGAATACGCATCTTGCTCCCGAAGAGGTTCCTGTGTCAACAAGACCAGGCGGGGCTGTGGATCGACGAAGGTCCGCCTACTTCGCGGCCGTTGCCGAAAACCGGCTGGTGGGCTTGGATCAACGGCTGACCGAAGAAAAGAAAGCTGCCGCCAAGCAACGACTTCAACCAAGTACGGCCGGAATGGCTTCATGAACACTGTTAGTATCCACGTAAGAGAGGTATGTCATGTCATTTGAAATAGCCGCAATCGGTGCAAACGGGGTAAGCACTCGGCCGGACATTGCCCTGTTGCAAGCCAATGCCACAAATGCGCTGGCAAAGATCTCGGGAGAGGTGAAGTCATCCCAGGCATCCCAGGTTGCCTCAACTAACCCGCCAGTGGGTCTGGTTTCTTCGTTGGCTGCCACTCAAACCGCTATCTCGAGCACTCAAAACGCCGTGAATGTCCTGCAGACGGCGGACTCGGCTTACACCAACGGAGTCACCCTTGCCCAGCAAGGTGTGGCTTTAGCTACCGATCGGCTCGGCGCAAGCGCTGACGCCGCGGCGGCCATTGACACCCAGCTGTTGGCCGTACAAGCCGGAATCGACTCTATTGCTGCCAACACCACATTTGGCGGCGTTCCAGTTCTCGGAAATTCGGTGACTGCCGCGGTGGGCTCTAACGGCGCCAGCATCACGGTGACCCCCGATTCGATTGGACCGGTCAACTCCGGGACCCCGGTCCAGCCTGGCAGCATTGCCGAGTTCCAAGCGGCCGCTGTAGCCATCACTAATTCTCAATCGGTAAATGCGGGGAATCTGAACTCGATGCAGAACTCGCTTCAGGTTCTCGAGTCCACTATCGTCAATCAGCAAGCAGCGATTGGCCAAGCTCTTGATGTGGGTGTTGTTAAAGAGATGATGAACCTGACTTCGGCCAGTATCGGTGCAGACCCCGCCGCCGCCCTGCAAGCTCAGGCCATGCAAATGTCTGACGCGGTGTTTAAACTCCTTTAAATCCGATTATCTAATCGCCTGCTGAAACGCTAAGTGGTGCCGATGAGATGAATGGAGGTGTGTTGTGGTTGCCATAACGTCAATGAACTTGATCGATGTACAAGCCATCGTGTCCAACATCATGGCTGTTGAGTCTCTGCGGGGCGACAGGCTCGTGGCGCAAAAGTCCAGTCAAGATGCGCAAATAGTTGCTTTACAAGAACTCAACACCAGTATGGCGGCGGTGGGAACGGCTGCCGAGGCCATTACCAGTGCGGCGCGATGGGTCCCACCTACTACCGCGGTCGCCTTCTCTAATAATGCTGCCGATGCCGGCAAAGTTTCGGCTTATTCGAGCGCGGGGGCTGTTTCAGGGGCTTCCCCGTACCCATTCTCCGTGACCTCGATTGTGGGTGGAGGGTCTTCAACCGCGACTATCTCTTACACCAAAAATAGCGCGACAGTGACGCAAACATCAAGCTCGAACACTTTTTCCGGCCTGGCAGACTTCCCGGGATTGACCATCATCGTGTCGGGGGTGACTGCAGGGACGGCCACTGTGACTCCCAGCGCGACTAATTCATCGACTTCCTCCGTAATGACAACTGCCGCCCAGAATCTGGTGACGGCTCTTAACACCACGCTCAATTTGATCAAAGTGCAGACCGCGGCAAATGGGGTTTTGGAAACGGACTACACCCCAAAGGAGTTGTCGCAAAAACTGCTCGCCACCGCGGTTGACTCAAACACGCTCGCCTCCTTGGCAGATACCGGGATTAATTTGACCAGGTATGGAACATTTACCTTTGACTCATCTACTTTAAGCACGGCTTATGACAACAGGGCATCGACTCCGGCTTCTCTGGACACTATTGGGCAGGTTGCGGCCTTCGCGGCCCGCGTAGACGCGATTGCGACAGCGGCAACATCGGTCACGGGCTCGTTGTCCCGCGAGGTTTCCTTCCGCCAATCCCGCGTATCTGATTTGACCCAACAGATCCTTGCCATGAACACTGCTCTCACGCAACGTGAGAATTCACTCACCGTGTTTTATTCAGAACTCAATGCTAAAATCAATTCACTTCAAACCCAACAAAGCTTCTTGCAGACCACACTAGATGTTTTCGTTAAAGCATTGACCAAAAGCTGATCTGAATGCAAAAAAATCCCTATCAGGCCGCCGCCAGCTACCGTGACCATGCCTTAACGACCGCATCACCTGCACGAATTGTGGTCCTAGCTTTTGAACGACTCACCCTTGACCTGGAGCGAGCATTAGCGGCCCTTGAAAACGGTGAACACCCCCACACTCATTTAATTCATGCTCAAGAACTGTTGATGGCTTTGCTCTCTGGTGTAGATACCAACGCATGGGAGCACGCTCACCGCCTCAGCACCATTTACCTCTCCGTTCACCGAAGCCTGATCACCGCGAATATTGAAAAGAACCCAGCATTAATCAAAGACAGTTTGGAAATCATTGTGGGGCTAAAGGATGCATGGACCCAGGCCGAAAGGCAGGCCGGTGAAGTTTCATCTGCCCGGCCGGTTCGGGTCGTTGATGCCTGATCGCGCGCAAGTTATTGTGGAGTGGGGATGCGTCCTTGACCAAATCGAGTTAGATCTTCAACTTGCGCTTTCATCAGCGCACGGTCCGTTGTCCGGTCCGCGTGAAATCTGGGATCCACCCGCTGATTTACCTCCGATGCCCGCTGAAGTGGTGGACAGAGTGCGAAATCTAGTTAAACAGCAAGGGGAACTGCTACTGCAACTGGAGTCGAGCCGACGAAAAATCAGGCGACACCTCCAGTACCTTGACGCGAACGCCGCAAAAGGGATGACCAGCGGTCCGCTATTTATTGACATTCAGTCATAGCTGCCCCAACATCGACAAATTTTTGCACAAAATTATTTAACTTCCTGTGGCGATTGCCGTTACTTCTCCTGAGTTCCAAGGAAGGACCTCAGTTAATGAGTCTTCAAGGAGGAAGATCATGGCATTTCAAGTTAATACAAATGTTTCAGCATTGCAGGTGTACAACAATCTAGGCGTTCATCAGAACAAGGCCGCAGAATCGCTTAGCCGGATCTCTAGTGGCCTCAAGGCTGCTGGTGGTGGTGACATCGCTAGTGCGGGAACCGCCGCTATCTTAAATGCAAACGTGCAGGCCACTGCAATCGACATCGGTCTGGTTCAAAATCAGATCAACGCGCTTCAGTCCGCTGATGCGGTCTATGCCGAAGGAATGGCTCTGGCCGCAAAAGGAATACAGGTAGGATCATCAGTTGGCAATGCTGGCGCTGACACTACGGCCATCACCGCTCAGCTCGTGGCCATGACCGCGGGAATGGTGCTTCTAAGCGCCGCCACCTACAACGGCGCAGCTTTATTGGGCACCACATTCACATCGACCATTGCTGGAGGCCTCACACCGGCTGCTATTGCTGCGGTCGCCACCAACAACACTGCTGGTTACACCGCAGCTGCGGCCGCGATTGCGGACCTGCGGGCTACAAATGGTGGAAACATTGCCACCCTGCAGAATTCTCTGCAGGTACTCAATGCTGTGGCAGCGAATCAGTTGTCCGGTCTCGGTCAAGCCCAGGACACCGATATTGCTACAGAAATGATGTCCCTGACTTCAGCAAACATCATGACCGAAGCAGCAACTGCGATGCTCGCCCAGGCAATGCAATTGCCTAACGCCGTGCTCAAGCTTCTCCAGTAAACTACACAGTAATAATGGCCGGTGGCCACAGCGCAAATTGTGCGCTGTGGCCACCGTTTTGTGTTTTGCAAGACGGCACGGCTCTTAATCAGGCGCTCACCTCATCGAGAGCCGCGTCTGATTGAGCATAAATATTCTTTTTCCCCATCTTTTTCCTCATGTATAGCCGAGGATTGCCGATGCGCCCGCAAAGCTGTATTGTTGAACCCCTAAATGCGGTAAGCACTGTGTGTTAGTCCACGCAAGAGCTGCTCGCCTACAGATGTCACGAATGAGGGGGAGTTGTGCCTTTTCAAATTGGTTCCAATTACCCAGCATTAAATGTCTACAACAATCTTGGAGTGCATCAGGCTAAGGCCGCTGATTCGCTCGCCCGGATTTCTAGTGGCCTCAAGGCTGCTGGTGGTGGTGACATCGCTAGTGCGGGAACCGCCGCCACTTTGAGTGCCAATATGGCGGCTACCCAAAGCTACATCAGCCAGGTCCAAGTCGCAATCAACACGCTGCAGACTGCCGACAGTGCCTACGATGAAATGATCGCTCTTGGCAACACAGGGTTGGCACTGGCCAACACACTAGGTGACGCCGGAGTTGACGATTCGGCGATTACCGCTCAACTAGTCACACTGACAGCGGGGATCGCTTCCATCAACACAAATACGCAGTTCAATGGGGTAACGGTATTGGGCACCGCTCTAACCCCCAAAGTGGGTGCTGGCACCGCAACGGTCACACCGGCCGCCGCAACACCCCCGGCCGCCAACACTAGCTCCGCCTACACCACCTTTTTGAATGGCACGTTGGATCTTCGGTCGACGAATGCAGGCAACCTTGCTTCATTGCAGAACATTCTGCAGGTGCTCAACTCGGTTGCCGCGACTGAGTTGGTCGGCATCGGTCAAGTCCAGGACACCGATATTGCTACAGAAATGATGAACTTAACCTCAGCAAACATCCTGACCGCGGCGGCCACAGCGATGCTCGCCCAAGCAATGCAAATGCCCAACAGCGTACTCACGCTGCTGAGGTAGTGGCTCGGGTCTGAACACAGACAACACCGATGAAGGGTATTTTTTGTGTCCCAGAGCAAGGCCCCAGACGAGAATCCTGAGAATCTCACTGACCAGGGGCTTTTTTCAGGGGCCCAGGGAACAGGCCAAGTAGCCAACCCCCAGCATCATCTGTGGACCCTCCATGAAAGAGGTGGGGCTTTTTCACCTCAGGTATTCGGCGGCTTCTCCGATAACTAAATCATACAGATATCTCCCTTTTTCTTGGTAATCCGTTATTCTCAAGAATCTTGATGTTCGGCCGATTAGTAAGGTAGTCAGGGAATGGGCTCAAGAGCCATTCCCACACACCGACCTTGAGGAGGCAAGCATGGACATGTCCGGGCTTTCCTCCCTGCTATGGCGCGAACGGGATATTCTCGACAATCTCCTGTTTAAACTCGATATTCAGCAGCTTCTACTCATGAGCGGGCGGTCTGGCTGGTTGGTACGGGCCAGCCGTGAAATTGAGACCGCCGTGGAGCAGGTACGAATCATTGAACTTGAGCGGGCCGTCCGATTTGAACGAATAGCTGAGGATCTTGATATGGCAGCGGCTCCAAGCCTGTCAGCAATCGCCGAGTCGGCCGAAGAACCATGGAAAAGCCTTCTGACCGAGCACTTTGAGGCCTTTTTAGAGTTAGCAGCCCAGATCCAAAAAATAACCTCGCTCAATCGTGAACTCGCTTTGGCCGCCCAAGTAGCCACCGAAGCTGTTCTCGCCGGAATCCAAGGGGATTCGGATCCCGTATTAAACTTATACGTGCAGACCGGGGCGACGGAGAAAGTTGACCGTAAGTCCGTATTTGTCGACGAGGGGCTTTAACGTGGCGACCTTCTCAGGAATTTCCACAGCACTGTCGTCGTTGCAGGCACAACGCGTGGCCATGGACGTCGCCGGACAAAACATCGCCAATGTCAACACGCCTGGATACTCACGACAACGGGTCAACATGACCGCTGGAATAGGGGTGGACGTTTCCTCAATTGAACGCCTTCACAGTGGAATACTCGGAGATCGGGCACGCACCGAAGGGGCACGACTGGGTGACCTCACTGTGACGAGCGCCGTATTGAACGAAATCGAACAAGTCCTACCTGAGCCAAGTGCATCTGGCCTTCAGACAAAACTAGACGCCTTCTGGTCGGGATTCGCGGATATCTCGAGAGACACAAGCAATGCTGCGGCGCGAATACAAGTAATTGCGCAAGCCAATGTGCTCACAGACACACTCAATGATGCAGCCCAGCAGTTAACAAACATCTCCGCTAGCCACACAAAAAACTTGACCAATTTGGTGACCTCAGCAAACTCC
>CAJIYV010000065.1 GCA_905181745.1 uncultured Actinomycetes bacterium
GACATAGCGCACCAAGCCCGAGCAATCGAAGGCATCCGGGCCGGCGTGGCCAGCTATGTAGGGGTCCCCGACTTGTTTGCGGGCGAATTTCACAAGTTTGTCGCGGACCACTTGAGCGTGGGCTTTTTTTCGGGCCGTCCGATTGGCCTTGGTCAGCCGGGTCGACTCATTTTTGGTCGCGGCAAGTGAGCGCGCCCTTAATTCGCCGGGTGCCGCAGCCCGGTCGGCGCCCTGCACAAGTTGTGCGGGTGCAGTGGCTTGATTGGAGTGGGCAGCACTAGATGTCGTGGCGATCAAGCCGATTGCGGTCACGATGATGGTGGTCAGCCGGGCAACGCGGGAAAGGACCTGCGGTCGCGATCGAGCGTTCGGCTGCACATTCGGTGCTGTGTTCGACTCCGAACCCAGGGAAGCGGGCTCGGTATTCGGTTGGGAAAGCAATTGATCTCCTAGTCCCCCGACTCGGTGGCTTACCATCTATGGGCGTGCTGTGGATGCAGCCCGAAAGTAAGTTTGTGGTTGATCTCAATTTGTTCCCAAATTCATCTCAGCCACAAGTGCAAGGTTGTGACGCTAGGCTGATTTGAAAGATAACGGAAGTGTAACGTTCGTTTATCGGACGTGGTTGCGACAGGCCTGTGACATAAGTCACTTACTCTGCCTCATGGAATTGACTGGTCACAATCGCCGTTCGATTGGCCGTTTTGGGGCCGGTTGGGTTGCGGTGCTTCTCGAATCAGATCGGATGCGTGGGTAGGCTGACGCCCGTGGATCGCCCAGCTGAACATTCCGCTTCGTCGCGGACCGTGGTCGCAAAAGGCATGATCTTTGTCGGTGCGGCCACACTGCTGGGAAATGGCACCGCCTACTTACTCAGCATGGTCTCGGCCCGAATCCTGGACCCGGCCGATTTTGGGGCACTGGGTGCACTCCTAGGACTGCTCGTAATCATCGCAACCCTGGGGATTTCCACCCAAGCGTTGACCGCGAGGCGGGTCTCAACCGCATCGGCGACCGAGCGCAAGGACGTCGAAGGCCAAGCAATCCGGCTCTCCATCTTCACAGCATTCGCAATTCTGATCGGGGCAGTAATCATTTCCTGGCCGGTCAGCGTTATTTTCGCCATCCCGATCCTGGCCGTTTTCACAGGAGTAGCATCCCTGGGCTTTGTGGTGATTGGTTCTGCTGCCATGGGCATTGCCCAAGGGCGCGAGGAACACATCAAGCTGTCCATTGCGTTTATTGCCAACAGCGCATGCCGGGCATTTGGCGGAATTATCGGCGTCGTGGTTTTCCAGAGTGTTACCGGCGTGGGTTTCGGTGTCCTAATAGGTTGCGCGGTCGGTGCGGCTATCGCCTATCAGCTTATTTCGCCGAAAACATTTAGCTCGAAGCTTAAAGATGGAATTGGCATTGAGTTCGGCCATATTGCCCATGCATTAATAGTGCTGTTTACCCTGACAAATATTGACGTCCTACTCGCTCGAGTCTTTCTTACCGAAGACCTCTCTGGGGAATATTCCGTCGGTGTGCTCCTCGCCAAAATAGCTTTCTTCCTGCCGAATGCCATCATCATTGTTCTTTTCCCAAAAATGAGCGGCGGCGATTCGCACCGCGCTCTCTACATTGCAACGGCGCTCACCGCGATGGTCGGTGTTGTCATCACACTCGCAAGCGTGTTCGCAGGAGACTTGATCATAAGTATTTTAGGTGGATCTCAATACACCGATCTTGGTGGTGAGGCGTGGCTGTTTGCACTTGAAGGTTCAGCCTTCGCGCTCGTTCAAGTGCTTCTCTACGCCCGATTGGCAGCACAAGACCGCCGGGCAGTGTTAGCGGTGTGGGGCGCGTTAGCGGTGCTCACCGTAATTGTGGTCGGTTGGCGTCACAACAGCGTCGCAGAAATTGTCACCAGCGTTGTTACCGTGTCCCTTGGCTTGACAGTTGTCGGTTTCATTCTGGACCGAAAGCAAGCCGACAAAGTAGATCTACCGATTGAAATCGCCGAATAGCGCCATTGATCCCATGCTCAGATAGTGAGTGTGCCGCGCAAAATGCTGTCGGTACTATGTGTGACATCACCATCAAAGCGTTCCAGGGAAATATCAACAACAGGAAAAGCTGCCAAATCGATTCCGGCCGGTAACGGGAATTTCCCCCCTTCGCTCGCATCGAGCATCCCGACCGAGATCATGTTCGAGGAATCCGGTGCGAGTAGCCACACCTCGTAGAAGCCGTCGGTTGCAGGAAGTCCCGAAGTTTGAACGTAAAGCACTTCTCGGCCATCAATCTGCTGAACAGATGCCACAGCGGGCTCCGTGACGTCGCGCAACGGCTCCAGAGCTGCCTGCGCAACCAGTGTCGGACTTGGATTTGCTGAGTTAGAAGCGACCACCGTGTAGGTGCCCAGTCCGCCGATGAGGATGCCAACACTTGCCGCCAGGGCGAACATGCCACGGCTTTTGCGATGAACCTGTGGTGTCACGGGCGCGGGAATGGTCCGAGAATCCGTTGTCAACTCTGCTTCAATCCGATCCCAGATCTGCGCGGGTGCGACAACCGGTCGATCCTCTGAACTAATTGCGCGCGCCGAAGCGGCAACCGCCGTGAGTTCGTCGAGTTCTCCCTGGCATGGAAGGCATCCGCGGACATGCTCAATATCGCTGGGTAAAGCACTCTCGCCGAGGGCGATCAGTGCAATGGTGTCGGGGTCAAGGTGTGACACTGGTCGCCTCCAATCGTGTTTTAAGTCGGTCAAGTGACCGACGAATATGGCTTTTTACAGTTCCCAAGGGTAGGTCGAGAACACTAGCAATCTGAATATGGGTCAGATCATTAAAAAAGGCAAGTTCCATAATTTTTTGTTGTGGGTCACCGAGTCGGCCTAGCTCATCGGCCAAAACGACCCGGTCCACGATCGTGTCGATCGACACCGTGTCAACTTGGTGGATCGGCTCCGAGTCGTCAGATTCGATGGCTTGGGTTGCGGCGATCTCGACGCGGACCTTGGCCGAATAAAAGTCGGCGATTTTGCGACGACAAATTCCTAGCAACCAGGCGGGTAATGCGCCCGCATTTGGGTCAAATCCGGCTCGACCCTTCCAAGCGGAGACAAAAACCGACTGGGTGACGTCCGCTGCATCTTCAGAGTTGCGGGTTGATCGAAATGCGATCGTGTAGACCAAGCTGGACCAACGCTCATACATATCGCGGACGGCGCTTTCATCACCAGCGAAGAACCGCCCGGTCAACTCCAGATCTGCCGTCTCCTTCACGCTGAGAACCTGCGTTGCCCGAGTGTGACTCGTTGATGGCTCATTGACTGAAGTCTGCATCACGTTGATGATTCTGTCGAATCCGTAGGGACAGCATTGGAGGAAGAATCTGGCTCTGCGCTCACAATAATGTTGGCCTCGTAGCCCACACCTGGCTCGTAGTAGCCAATGCAGGAAATAAGAGTCAAGGTTTCCGCTCCGTCCTCCCGAAAGAGTTCCCGCAAGGGGAGCTTGGACTTCTTGATGCTCTCCACGCCCGTGACTTGATAAGTGACAAGGTCCCCAGCTTCATTTGTGACTGAAATCGGGTCTCCGATCGTCAAGTTTTCCAGTTCGTAGAAGGCCCCAAGCCCGAAATTGCGTCCATCGCGGTGACCAACAATCACACTTGAACCAACGCCGGTGCCTGGGGTTGCGCCGAAGCGATACCAGCCAACCTGTGAAATGTCGTCTGGGATCTCCACCTGTCGGTCTTGGTCAACACCGACGGGGATCACTTCTGAGCGAACACCGATTGCCGGGATCTCAAGCCCAATAGGAACAGAGCCGATTATTGCTTGGCTCTGAGGTACGACTTCACCGATCCGATTTGGTGTGGGTTGCTCTGGTGTATCGACACTCTCTTGAGTTGTATCGGTGCGGGAGGTGCCCGCGGAGTCAATCTGGGCCGATTCTTGGTTGCCCGATGAACCAAACCCCGCCACCACGAACCAGATCGCAGAGCTGATTAGCAGGAAGAAGCTGACTCCCAGCACAATCTGAGCGGGGCGGGGCTTGGTTTTCATCAGTTAGCTATTGATGTGAACTGTTGAGTTACGCGCGGCTGCGGTTCAAGCGAACTGCGGCACCTGCAACACCGGCTGCAGCGACCGTCATGAGACCAGCTGCAAGCAGGGCTGAGTTGGTTCCGCCACCGGAAGCTGCTCCGCCACCGGCTGGCACCCCACCGGGCATTCCGTCAAGGCCGTCGATTGTCTGAACGGCCAGGGCAAGGTTGCCAGCTTCTGCTGAGCCCCATGCGTACACGATTGTGTTGGTGCCTTCGGTCAGATCAAGGTCTGCTGGTCCGATTGCCACCGTGTCGGTTCCGGCTAGGACAACGTCAGCAACGTACATACCGGCAGGAACTTCAACGATTGCCTCGTCTGGGTTGACCAGGTTGGCTGCGATTACGTTGCCATCTGCGCGGATATCTACCGCTGGTGCCGCTGCGATGTGGCGGACGGTCAAACGAGAGTTACCGGCCATTACTTCGCTGATGTCGTTGACATACACGTTTAATGCTGGGCTTCCGCTTGCATCAAGGTTTGCGGTTACGGTTGCATTGGCACCGGCAGGTACTTCAACTCCCATTGCTGAAAGAACAGCGTCGCTGTCTGCTGGGGTTGAACCATCACCGTACACGCCCAAGTCGTAGCTCCCGGCGGGAATGACCAAGGTCTCGAGGGATCCTGGAGTGAAGTCGTCGATCAGCAGTGAATCACCGGCGTAGACGTCGACGACGTCAACACCCAAGCCTGCCGGAATTGCGTGTAGGACTGAAACGGTGGCGTCATCTGCTGCCGTTGCTGGGGCCGCGAATAGGCCCGCGGGGACAATCATGGCTCCGGCAATGATCGCCGAAGCGCGTAGTCGGTTCTTAGTTCGAGAGGTTTTCATGCTTCTCCTTGTGATTGGGATATTTCACGGTCAGGTTTTTTCCAACCGCTAACCCCATTACTAGAGAAAGGGCCACTTTGGATGCAGTATCTAAAAACTTTTTTTAGGCGTCCCCTAGAGTTGTGTCGCTCACACACCAGGCGAGGTGGCAGAGCGGCCGAATGCAGGCGCCTTGAAAGCGCCCGAGGGGAAACTCTCCGGGGGTTCAAATCCCTCCCTCGCCGCACACGTGAAGGTCCCGGGATCAGAAAAGGTCTGCGTCCGGGGACCTTCACAATTTCTGGACCATCACTTTTTTACAGATTTTCGCAAGATACGCTCGGGCGCATGCTCAGGCTCGCCTTCTTGATCGTGATCGATATTGTGATTGTTGCCGGTATATCTATTGGCGTGGGAGCAATGGCACCCCGCTGGCGCGGGCAATGGCTCACCCGAGATTTTGGACCGCTGCATTTTGCTCCGTGGGAGACACCGAATTTTTTTCGCGCCCTCAAGACCCGGAAGTTAGCCAAGCGGCTTCCTGAACTTGGTTCGGCATTCGGCGGGAAAGCAAAGAGTGAACTCCCCGGGCGAGACGCAGAACAGATCGACCTCTATTTAATCGAATTACGCCGAGCCGAGTGGGTACATTGGGTCTCGCTGTTTAGCTGGGTCCCGCTGGCCTTTTTCAACCCGTGGTACCTCACGTTGTTATTCATGGTGATTCAGATCAGTGGAAACACTTCGTTCTTCCTCATTCTGCGGGCCAATCGCCTGCGACTCGTGCAGATTCGTCAGCGATTGGCCTGAGTGACGTATTTGGCTAGATCGTAGAAGTGTCGATCACGAATCGGTATTTCACGTCGCTGTTCACCACGCGTTCCCAGGCAGTATCAATGTCCTTGGCGTCTATCACCTCAACGTCGGATCCAAATCCGTGCTCGGCGCAGAAGTCGAGCATCTCCTGGGTTTCCTGGATCCCGCCAATATTCGACCCGGCCAAGCTTCTCCTGGCCCCGGTCAATGAAAAAGTCCGCACAGACAGGGCGTCCAGTGGGAGTCCCACCATCACCATGGTGCCATCGAGGGTGAGTAGCGAAAGGTATTGGTCGAGATCCAAATTAGCCGAGACAGTATTAATGATCAGATCAAACGAGTATCGCGCGGCTTTCATCGCTTCTGTATCCGATGACAACAGGAAGTGATCTGCGCCGAGCCGCAACGCATCAGCTTCCTTGTGGGGCGAATGGCTAATCAGGGTCACTTCAGCACCCATTGCGTGCGCGATTTTGACACCCATGTGCCCCAGACCCCCAAGACCAACAATGCCCACGCGAACTCCTGGGCCAGCCCCCCAGTTGTGTAACGGGGAGTACAGAGTGATGCCGGCACACATCAGCGGCGCGGCAACATCAAGCCCCAAGCCCGCAGGAATCTTGAGGCCATAATTTTCATCTACAACTATTGCAGTTGAGTAACCACCATAGGTGGGTGTTTCTTGATCGGCTTCGCGACCGTTGTAGGTAAAACTCACGTGACCTTGGCAATATTGCTCGAGACCCGCCGTACAGTTTCCACATTCTCGGCAGGAGTCGACAAAGCAACCCACACCGGCGTGATCGCCGACCGTGAATTTTGTGACAGCGGAGCCAACTTCGGTGACAACTCCCGCGATTTCGTGACCCGGCACCATGGGGAAGATTGCTCGACCCCATTCTTCACGGGCTTGGTGGATGTCAGAATGACAGACACCAGAGAATTTTATGTCAATCAAAATATCGTGGGGTCGCAGATCGCGGCGTTCAATGGTGGTGGGTTCTAGTGATGCACCTGCACTTGCTGCAGAGTAAGCAGAAACCTTCACGGGACTCCTTATTGTTGTGTCATTCTTATTGTTGGGGAAGTTGCCAAACCCGAGCTCCGCCGACCAGTGCGGCAGTATTAGGCACAATAACAACGTCGTCACCGAGTCGCGCGATCGCACTGGGCGTGAGTGCGCGGGCATTTCCACCACCGAGGTACAACCGGTCCCATAGGAACACTGGTCGTAACACATCGATGGCGCGAGCAACCCGGCGTGACCACAGCGCATCGCCTAGTCGCTTTCGTTCATGGTCACCGATATACATGTCATAGGAGAGCCCCCATCGGACGGGAGCTTGTGAGAGTTCCAAATGGGGTGCTAAAACCCCACCGTCAAATATTGCACTGCCCAGTCCGGTGCCTAGGGTGAGTACAAGTTCAAGCCCTGCCCCGGCGATCACACCCGCTCCATGAATCTCGGCGTCGTTGAGGACGATCGTCGGCATATTCCACGCCTTCGTGAGGGTCGTTCGGGCATCAAAGTTTTCCCATTGCCCTACTAGCTCGGGAACAATTTTCGAACGCGGGCCCGATCGAGTGATGTAATGGGGGGTCGTGATCACTACCCCGTGGCGAATCATTCCTGGTAGCCCGACGGTTGCGCGCTGGACCGCGGGTAGCTGACTCGCTAAATCGAGCAACGTTGACACGAAGAGTTTGGTGCTTAATGGGTACGGGGTGGGGATCCGAATAGGTGCGCATCGCATGGTTCCGGTGGCATCGAGCACGGACCCTTTGATGCCCCCACCACCGCAATCGATCGCGAGCGTGTAGGTCTCCTCATGCTCCGCTGCATTGCCCATGACCGGCAAGTGTGCCCTAAATGATCAGGCATTAGGCTAAGTGGGCTGCTTTCGGCCTTTGTCCCGGTACTTCACTGGAAACTTGGTTTGGGATTGGCGTGGAGGCGTCGCCTAGTGGTCTATGGCGCCGCACTGCTAATGCGGTTTGGGTTCACCCCCATCGAGGGTTCAAATCCCTCCGCCTCCGCTGTGTGCAACTGCTCTCGCTAGACTTTTGCACTGCACATGTTTGGCGCCCGTAGCTCAACGGATAGAGCATCTGACTACGGATCAGAAGGTTTGGGGTTCGAATCCCTACGGGCGCACAAATTTTTCTATCGATGCAAGTGAATCTAAATCCAATGTTGTTGCACCTGCCGCGGTTCTGATACTGCGCGAGCGGTCGCTCGCCTTTGCGTAGATGATAGCGGCGTGGAAGATACCAACCAAGATAGTTTTACCGAGCTGGTGCAGCGCGGAAGGAAGCTCTACCCCGGCACCCGAATAGGGCGACCAGGTCGCGCCATTACTTATT
>CAJIYV010000066.1 GCA_905181745.1 uncultured Actinomycetes bacterium
GTCAAAGAGCCCTACGGCGTGTGGGGGGGTCTCACCGAAGACGACCGCGAGGCCATCTACGCGGGTCGCTTGGCATCAAATGCGGCCCTTGACGGCGAGTTCATCGCTGCCCCGGCCGTTTCCAAAATTCAGATCGCAACTGCTTCCTAGTAAACCATTCATAAGTTAAGGGCGGGACCGGCTACCCGGTCCCGCCCTTGACTTGTGTGAGCATTCGTTAACTACTCATTAATGCGAGTGCCCGTGATGCCCTTGGTTAGCATCTGGCTCTTCGTCGACTGGCTTGTCAACAACCAATGCCTCAGTAGTCAGAAGCATTGCCGCTATTGATGCGGCGTTTTGCAATGCCGAGCGAGTGACTTTGACCGGGTCAATTACACCCTGAGCCATCAGATCGCCGTATTCGCCGGTCGCTGCGTTCAGTCCGTGCCCGGAAGGCATCGCGGCGACCTGGGAAACAACCACATAACCGTGCTCACCGGCGTTCTCCGCAATCCAGCGAAGTGGCTCTGAGGTCGACTTGCGAACTATGGAAACACCGGTTGCTTCATCGCCGGTCATCCCAAGATTGGTATCCAAAACCTTCGCGGCCTGGACAAGGGCGGTGCCACCACCGGAAACAATCCCCTCCTCGATTGCAGCGCGAGTAGCCGAGACTGCGTCTTCGATTCGATGCTTCTTTTCCTTGAGTTCGACTTCGGTGTGTCCGCCAACCTTGATCACAACAACGCCGCCAACAATCTTGGCAAGGCGCTCTTGTAACTTCTCACGATCCCAATCAGAATCTGAGCGCTCAATCTCACTCTTGATTTGAGAAACGCGATCAGCCACCGCGTCTGCGCTTCCGCCACCGTCAACAACGGTCGTATTGTCCTTGGTAACCACAACTCGACGGGCGCTCCCGAGTACTTCCAGACCAACCTGATCCAGCTTGAGGCCAATGTCAGCTGAAACGACTTGACCGCCGGTTAGGACAGCGAGGTCTTCCAGGATTGACTTACGGCGATCACCGAACGCTGGAGCTTTCACCGCACAGGAGGAGAAAGTTCCGCGAATCCGGTTAACAACCAGGGTCGAAAGCGCTTCTCCATCAACATCTTCGGCGATGATCAACAGTGGCTTGCCAGTCTCGACGACTTTTTCAACCAAGGGCAACACATCGGCAACCGAAGAGATCTTGCCCTGAACTAACAGGATGCGTGGGTCGTCCAGCACCGCTTCCATGCTCTCCTGGTCGGTCACGAAATATGGCGAGATGTAACCCTTGTCGAACTGCATCCCTTCGGTGAATTCCATCTCCATTGCCGTAGTGCTGGATTCTTCGACTGAGATCACGCCGTCTTTGCCGACCTTGTCGAATGCGTCTGCGATCAGTTCACCGATCTCACGGTCCTGCGAGGAGATAGCGGCCACGTTGGTAATTTCTTCTTTTCCAGAGACCTCACGAGCCATCTTGGATAGTTCGGCAGTGACTGCAGCCACTCCAGCATCCATGCCACGTTTAATGGCCATGGGAGCTGCCCCTGCGGCGACTTGCTTCAAGCCTTCGGTCACCATTGCCTGTGCGAGCACGGTCGCCGTGGTGGTTCCATCCCCAGCGACGTCGTTGGTCTTAGTGGCAACCTCTTTGGCCAGTTGCGCGCCCAAGTTTTCATAGGGATTTTCCAGTTCGATCTCTCGAGCGATTGTTACGCCGTCGTTGGTGATCGTGGGGGCTCCCCATTTTTTGTCGATCACCACGTTGCGCCCCTTAGGGCCAATGGTTACTCGCACCGCATCAGCGAGTGCATTCACTCCGCGCTCAAGGCTACGCCGAGCGCTCTCATCAAATTCAAGAATCTTTGCCATGGTGTTAGTCCCTCAGTTAGCTAGCGGAAAATCTCTTATTGAGTCTTTTTATTGCGGTGAGCCCCGCGGCTCCCGAAGGATTCACGGGGCTCACCAAACAATCAAGCATCAAGCGCGAAAAGTTAATACGTATATTTACTTCTCGACGATTGCAAGCACATCGCGAGCAGACAGCAGCAAGTACTCCTGGCCGTCATACTTCACTTCGGTGCCGCCGTACTTGCTATAAATGACAACATCGTTGACCTTGATGTCCAAGGGGATGCGCTTGTCGCCATCTTCGTCAAAACGACCTGGTCCCACTGCGAGGACCTTGCCCTCTTGGGGCTTTTCCTTCGCGGTGTCAGGGATAACAAGTCCTGAGGCGGTCGTTTGCTCCGCTTCAAGCGTTTGTACCAAAATGCGATCTTCTAGGGGCTTAATGGAAACCGACACGGTTTATTCCTCCGGCTCGTGGGCGCCAGCCCGAAAGCTGGGCGCGATTACGAATAATTGGGTCTTACTCATTGGGTCTTAGAGTTAGCACTCACATGGTGAGAGTGCCAAACAAATATTACGCAACAGTTAGCACTCTGTCAAACCGAGTGCCAGATTTAGACAGTATGTTGAATATTTAAGGCAGTATGTTGGTAACGCGAGTGCAACACACCAACGAGACGCGCCCCCACGGGGCTAAAGGTGAAACCCTCAAGATAGTGAGAACCGACCTTGAAACCGTCCACAACTGGTACATGTGGTTCACGCAAGGACTAGGCCATCTCGCGGGCCGTAAAGGAGGTGAAACCAGGTACTGGGTGTACGTCATACGCCACCTCAACATCGCCTACCCGGTGCACCCGCCTACATAGCGACCCCCGGCCGCTCACGGCAAGTACGCACCACCCCCAGGCCCAATAGCGAATCAACCCCACCACGGCGGGCGCGCCACGACGATCAGTAGCGCACCCGCCGTGGGGCGAACAGGTGCGCCTACTCCTCAGAGAAACACGTGCAAGTCGTGGGACCGCATACGACACCCGACGGGACAACATCGCCCCTGGCATCATCTGCTTGCAGGGTCAACCGGTCAACAGCAACTACCGCCGCTGGTGTAGCAACAATATTTTTCGGCATCGTTATCTCCTTATAAATGAGGACACTTCTCACTC
>CAJIYV010000067.1 GCA_905181745.1 uncultured Actinomycetes bacterium
CGCGAGTGGAACAGAAAGTTCACCTGCCGCAATCGGTCGCTGACACTTGCTGGGATGTTCGCGGTCGCTTTCGCGGTCTTTAATGTCATTGATTAAGTAGGTGGCGCTGGAAATCACACAAAACATTACAAAAGCACCAACACTGGCCCAGAAGACATCTACTTCAAAAAGTTGCCCGGCGGCGAGTGGGGCAGCAAAGACTAAGACGTTTTTTGCCCACTGACGCGGGCGCATGGCAGCAATCATTGCCACGGGCAGTGACCTGCTCTTAACGTTCGCTTGGTTCACAGCAGTGGCCGTTCGATCCGCGCATTGGGTTCAGTGTCACCAATGATGCGGGCAATTTGCGGGACGACCAGTCCCCAGGTAATGCCGTGCATGATTGCCAAGACGATTGCCGTGGAAACCAATGTCGCCGTGATAAACGGGGTCGCAATTGACACGACGGCAATGAGGGTGCCCAACCAAAACACAATCCTTTGGGCATGGGAAATGCCACGAAGTAGAAGTGCGGCCATCGCACCTATTTGAGCGGCTGCGATCGGCACGAGTAAAACGGCGAACCAAAACACATGGATAGTTGCGCCCTCGAGCACAACATCCATGGGGACCGCAAAGAGTCGAGCGATCGCGAAAACGATGAGCGACAATAAACCTGACCACACACCGGTTACCAGTGCCGCATAGGACAAGAACCTGGGTTTGGGATCAAGTGCCTTCGGTGGCGCAATCGGGGTCTTCGACGTTACCCACTGACCCGCATTCGGTGAGGTTCGGGCGGCGGACACAGTGACCATTCTGGCCTCTTGGCCCTGTTCGCGGGACCCCGACCCGAATATTTCCCGCACGCTCAGTCATTGAGCATAAAATTATTGGGAGTCAGTAGGTGGGCTTATCCGGCTCAATTTGATTGACCCATGCGAGAACCCCGCCACCAACGTGGACTGCATCACTAAACCCTGCACCTTTGACAACCGCTAGTGCTTCAGCAGATCGCCCGCCCACTTTGCAGTGCAGCACGATTCGCCTGTCGCTGGGCAACCCCGAAAGGGCCGATCCATCCAGGAAATCGCCTTTGGGGATCAGGATCGCTCCCGGGATCGCGACGATCTCAAACTCGACCGGTTCGCGCACGTCAATAAGGACGAAGTTGTCTTCACCGCGATCCCTCGCGTCAAGCATGGACTTCAGGTCCCGGACTGAGATGGTGGAGTCCTTTGCTGCTTCAGCGGCCAAGGTGGAGATTGAGCCACAGAAAGCTTCATAATCAATTAACTCGGTGACGGTGGGGGTCACGCCGCACACCGCGCAATGTGGGTCCTTATGGATCTTGACCTGACGATAAGACATCTCTAATGCGTCATAGACCATTAACCGACCGACTAATGGGTCACCAATACCGGCCAGCAACTTGATCGCCTCGGTGACCTGGATTGAACCGATCGAGGCGCACAGCACTCCAAGAACACCGCCTTCAGCGCAACTTGGCACCATCCCGGGGGGTGGAGGCTCAGGGTAAAGACACCGGTAACAAGGACCGTGCTCCGCCCAAAACACACTGGCTTGGCCGTCAAAACGGTAGATCGAACCCCACACGTAAGGCTTTTTTAGCAACACGCATGCATCGTTAACGAGATAACGGGTCGCGAAGTTGTCTGTGCCGTCAACGATTAGGTCGTAGTCAGCGAAAATCTCCATCACATTTGTTGAATCAAGCCGCACCTCATGTAACTGCACGGTGACGTACGGATTGATCTCCAACACGCTGTCACGGGCACTTTCGGCTTTGGATCGGCCAATATCTTTTTGACCGTGAATAATCTGACGCTGCAGGTTTGACTCGTCAACGGTGTCGAATTCTGCAATGCCCAGCGTGCCTACTCCTGCCGCGGCGAGATACATGAGTGCCGGACTCCCCAGACCGCCAGCGCCCACGCACAGCACTTTGGCATTTTTCAGTCTTTTTTGTCCTGACATGCCAACATCGGGAATGATCAGATGACGGCTGTAGCGACGAACCTCGTCGACACTTAGCTCGGTGGCGGGCTCCACTAGCGGCGGTAGGCTCACTTTTGACTCCAAAGAAGAATTGGTTATGTCTTACGGGACATTTTTGAGTGTAACTGGGTACTCACTGTTTCTATTATGCCTACTAAGCCCACAACTGACCCTCTATGGCATCTTCGGCTTCATCAAGAGTTCCCTCGTAAACGCCGGTTGACAGATACTTCCAGCCGCCATCGCACACGATGAATGCGATATCTGCGGGCTCTTTGGCTGCGACGGCTTTTGACGCAAGACCCAGCGCCGCGTGCAGTATTGCCCCGGTCGAAACCCCAGCAAAAATTCCTTCGAGTTCAACTAACTCTCGTGTTCGTCTCACCGCATCGCTGGGGGCCACTGAAAAGCGGGTAGTCAGCAAGGTTTCGTCGTAGAGCTCAGGTATAAATCCTTCATCAAGATTGCGTAGTCCGTAGACAAGATCTCCGTAACGCGGTTCGGCAGCAACAATTGATACATCTGGCTTGTTCTCGCGAAAAAAGCGCCCAACCCCCATCAATGTTCCTGTTGTTCCCAGACCGGCAACGAAATGGGTGATCGAAGGAAGGTCAGCCAATAATTCGGGGCCAGTATTTTCATAATGGGTGAGCGCATTAGCCGGATTGCCGTATTGATAAAGCATGACCCAATCAGGATTCTCGGCAGCTAAACCTTTAGCAACGCGCACAGCCTCATTGGAGCCGCCCGCCGCCGGAGAATAAATAACTTTGGCGCCCCAGATCGCCAATAACTGGGCGCGCTCACCAGAAGTATTTTCGGGCATAACACACACGATTTGATAACCCCGCTGCTTGGCAACCATAGCCAGTGATATTCCGGTATTTCCCGACGTAGGTTCTAACAATGTTGCACCCGGTGTGAGTACTCCACTGCGCTCTGCATCAAGAACCATCGCCAGAGCCGCTCGGTCTTTCACCGAACCGGTTGGGTTGCGATCTTCTAGTTTGGCCCACAGCCGCACATCGGCCGACGGAGAGAGTCGAGGTAGGCCGACAAGTGGGGTATGCCCAACGGAGTCAAGCAGGGAATCAAAGCGCATTAAGACTTAGCCGCCGGCAACCGCAGGCAAAATGGTGATCGAGTCGTTTTCGCCAAGCACACTCTGCAGACCCTCGAGAAAACGAACGTCTTCGTCGTTGACGTAAATATTTATGAAACGGCGTAAGCCATTTTCATCGATGAGCCGCTCACCAATGCCAGGGTAATTGAGCTCGAGGTCATTAAGAATCTCTTCGAGAGTCACGCCCTGGGCTCTCACTAACTTTTCACCCGATGTGTAGGGGCGAAGGATTGTGGGGATGCGGACTTCAATGGACATGTTCAGGCACTCTCATTCTTGACGGACTCATTCTTGACGGGGTGAATTACCAATCCGAGTATCGCACGTTTAAGGCCTAGGAACGAATTCTTCAATCCTGGATGAAAATTTGCTCCTCGGTGACTTCGCCGTCAACGATTCGAAAGGATCGGAATTCAAATGGTCCCTCGTCGGGGCCGGTCTCGCGAATTGATACCAGAACGTAGTGGGCATCGGGTTCAGATGCCTGCATAATGTCTGTACGCGAGGGATACGCCTGGGTTGCCGGATGTGAGTGGTAAATAACAACCGGTACCTCGTCTCGGTCATCCATTTCTCGATAGAGGCGAAGTAAGTCCATAGAGTCGAACTCATAGAGGGTCGGACACCTCACCGCATTCACCATTGGGACTAACCGCTCCGGCCGATTCGATTCGATTGATCCAGCGACTACTCCACACGCCTCGTCAGGGTGATCTGCCCGTGCATGAGCCACGATGGAGTCAACGAGTGAACGTTGGATTTCTAACATGCCAAAGAGCATAGATGTAGCAGTGGGTTTCTGGGTGGACTAGTCCCGCAGCATGCGGCGCAGGATCTTGCCCGAGGCGCTCTTGGGGACTTCATCGATGAACACAACGTCGTGAATCACCTTGTATTTGGCGACATGGCCTTCCATAAAGGCGGTGACATCGGGGGGACTTAACTCGTGCCCCGGCTTTACCACGATAAAGGCCCGCGGAATCTCGCCCGCTTCGGTATCTGGGACTCCAATGACCGCAGCATCAGCGATTGCTGGATGGGTCAATAACAAAGCTTCCAGTTCGGCCGGGGCGACTTGGAAGCCCTTATATTTGATCAATTCTTTGAG
The DNA here is from genome assembly GCA_905181745.1 of uncultured Actinomycetes bacterium. Classification (GTDB taxonomy): domain Bacteria; phylum Actinomycetota; class Actinomycetes; order S36-B12; family S36-B12; genus UBA4592. The sequence goes on from CAJIYV010000067.1 coordinate 4,230, forward strand.
TCGGTCAACGATTGAGACGAATCCTTCTGAATCAATAAAGCCGATGTCTCCGGTTTTGAGCCAACCTTCTGGATCAATTGTGTCCTCGGTCGCAGTTGGATTGTTGAGATAACCCTTCATGACCTGCGGTCCACGGATCCACAGTTCACCGATGCCATCAAAGTCTTGATCCTCACCCGTTTCAGGGTCCACGATTCGAATTTCGGTATTGGGTGCGGTCAGTCCCACTGTTCCTGGTTTTGACCTGCCTTCCAGTGAGATGTGGCTCACCGGTGAAAGCTCGGTCATGCCGAACCCTTGAACAACACTGCAATCAATTCGTGCCGCTGCTTCTTCTTCCAGTTCAGCGCCGAGCGGTGCAGCGCCTGAGAAAACCTGCTTCAAACTACTGAGGTCGTACTGATCAATCATCGGATGCTTAGCGAGCGCCAGAACGATTGGAGGAACAACAAAGAACCGAGTGATTTTTCGTTCTTGAATAATGCTTAATGTTTGCTCGAG
>CAJIYV010000068.1 GCA_905181745.1 uncultured Actinomycetes bacterium
CGCCCCAATCCGGACCAGATGTGAGCCCAACGCCGCAACCATAGCTCCATTATCGGTACACAACCCTGGACTTGGCACCCGTAATTCGATCCCAGCGACAGCGCAACGCTCTGCCGCTAAAGCGCGCAGCCGTGAATTAGCCGCCACTCCCCCCGCAATCACCAAGTGCGGGGCGTCTTGGGCAACGGCAGCCTTGACCGCTTTGCTGGTCAAGATATCTGCAATAGCCTCCTGCACCGATGCGGCAACATCCGGAACCGAAATCGTGTTACCCGCCCGCTGTTGTTCTTTGACCCACCGGGCCACAGCGGTCTTAAGTCCGGAGAAGGAAAAGTTAAAGGCGTGAACCGGATCTGTTCGAAGTGCTCGTGGGAAATCAATCGAATCGCGATCACCGCTTTGGGCCGCTTGGTCAATCATGGGTCCGCCAGGAAATGGCAATCCGAGTAGCCGCGCAACCTTGTCGAATGCCTCTCCCGCGGCGTCATCAAGTGTGTGGCCAAGTGCCTCAAAGTTTCCATCACTAACACTTATTAACGATGAATGGCCGCCGGACACCAACAATCCAACTACGGGATCAGGAAGGGGTCCGTGTTCAAGCTCATCCACCATCACATGCGCTGCCAAATGATTGACACCATAAATCGGTATTCCCAGTCCCATGGCGATCGCCTTCGCAGATGCAACCCCAACAATCAGCGCACCGACCAGACCGGGGCCTGCAGTGACCGCTACTGCATCAATATCTGACATAGAAATTCCTGCCTGTGAACAGGCAAGATCAATTGTGGGCAACATCGCTTCCAGATGAGCCCGGCTAGCCACCTCGGGAACTACTCCACCAAATCGGGCGTGCTCCGGGGCACTTGATGCCAAGGCATTAGCCAAAAGGTCTCTGCCGCGAACGATCCCAATCCCTGTTTCATCACATGAAGTCTCAATGCCAAGAATTAATGGTTCATCAGAACTCATGGGGAACTCTCGCGATCATCGCGACGCAGAATCACGGCATCAGTTCCGTCAGGGTAGTACTTAGCCCGCTTGCTAATCTCGACAAAGCCAAACGATGAATACATGGAAAGCGCACTCGTATTGTCGCTGCGTACCTCAAGAAAAATATAGGTCACACCCAAATTACGCGAAAGATCAACCAATTGATCAAGCAACTTTCGACCGATGCCTTTTCTTTGAAAGGAATCTGAAATGGCAATTGTCTGAATGTCCGCATCACCACCGGAGATACTGAGCCCCGCATACCCGCACAGTTCACCGGCACTTTCTACAACAAAATAATGATTATGGAGCTGAGCTAACTCCCGCCACCATTGATCAATTGACCAAGGGTCCTGCGGAAACAATGCCTGCTCGAGTGAGTCGACCACGTCAATATCCCACCATCGCATAGACCGAACCTCAATTACTGAAGTCGTCATAAGGAGACCGGCGCACTCGGCTGAGCATCAGCTTCTCGCAAATACATGGGAGACAATTCGTGGCGGTCTCCACGTTCAGCACGCGCCGCGATATCAATCGCGTGGGGCAACACCCCACTGATCAAAGGAATACTCAGGTCAGCAGCCAAAGATGTAACCGTCTGGATGCTCTCAACCCTTGGACCCGAGAGCCTGTTTCCGCGACTGTCAAATCTTGCCCAGTAATACTCCTTGCGGCGAGCATCTGTTGCTGCAATGAATTCACTCCCGGGTGCAACGAGAGTCTCGCGAATAATTAAGTTGGCAGCGGCATCTAAGGAACACACACCGATTACCGGTACCGACCATGCTGCTGACAGCCCTTGCGCAAAAGCAATTCCCACTCGCAGCCCCGTGAATGGACCGGGACCAATCCCGCACGCAATCAGTTCGGGTAGGTAATGTGAATCGAGACTTAGTTGTGTGAACAAAGATCCGATTGCTTCAACATGCCCGCGAGCGTCGTTATGACTCGCCATCGAAATTGCTGTGCCTGAGTCAACAAGCGCGATAGAACTCAATGCCGTTGACGTGTCTACCGCAAGGATCATCATGCGAGCACCGGTTCAATCCGCCCTAAGAACAATTCACCCAAAGCAGACACGGCAGAGAAACCAACCGTATGCTCAGAGTCAATGCACATTTCGACCACGTAATCTCCAAACTCACCTGCCCAAGGGATCCCCCACTCAACTAATGTCAGCGAGTTCTGAGCATCAAGTTCAGACCAGAGGTCAAGTAGTTGATCGGCCGCACCCACCCGATACACATCAAGATGCAGTAGCCCGAGGCTGGCAACTGGCGGATAATACTTGCTCATAACGAATGTTGGACTGGTTATCGGTTCAGTGATTCCTAGGCCACGGGCGACTCCTTGGGCGAACGTGGTTTTGCCAGCTCCCAACTCGCCGGTGAGAATCAACACGTCACCACCGCGAGCCACCCCCGCAATTGATTCACCCAAAGCTTGCATGTCTTGGGGTGATTTAATCTTCACGGTGGTCAAGTCTTTCAATGACTCGATCAACAAATCCAGCCAACAACTCGTTTACTTCCTCATGGCGCTCAATCGTCACCATGTGACCACTTTCAGCGAATACAACAAACTCGGCACCCGGAACCCGCTCAATGATCGCCTCGCTCATGGCGGGCGGTACCACGCGGTCGGATTCACCAGTAATCACTAAAGTTTCCACCTGTTGCAGTGGCTCAAGTGATTCGAGTGTGTTGTGTTCATAGATATTTGGCAAGAATTTAACCAAAATATTGAAATCGGTTGACGAAATCATGTCGGCGACAAACTCACCGGAATTGATCGGAGCAACCGATCCAAATGAATACAGGCGAGTGATGAGCAGGCCCAAATCCGTTTTGCTCCACCGTGAGTGCGAAAGCGCAACCCCACCTTTTGCTATCGCAACAGCGACACCGGGAACGAGACTTTGCACAACACGGGAGATCGGTGTGGGCAAACCCAGACTTGATGTAGCAACCGATGTGGCTGAACTTGAAATTAGTCCGACCCCAATTACCTGCGCGCCAAAAATTTCCGGGTGCTGTTCGACCAAAGCCAAAATAGACATGCCGCCCATGGAATGCCCAATCAGGATTAAGGGGTCGTTGGTTGCAAGCTGATTGATCACCGAATGCAAATCTAGCCCCAGTTGGCTAATGCTGTAATCCTGGGACACTGCACTGGTGGCGCCGGTTGATTCGCCATGTCCCCTTTGGTCGTAGAACACCAAGGTCGCTCGGTCGCGTAAAGCAAGTCGTTGGTAGTACCAAGAATTGCGATTCAGAGCGAAACCGTGTGGCAGCACGATTGTGACCCGAGAGCCAGGGAGTCGATCAACCTCGCCAACCAGTACCACGCCGTCCGAAGCAGTAACTTCGACCCGCTCTCCGTGCAAGGAATAAAACTCCGCCAAATCAACGTCGCTACGCGGGGTAGCGCTCAGCCGCATGACGAGTCGTTCTGCGGTAGCCCCGGCAGCAGCGCCGAGGGCCACGGCGCCGAGTGAGAGCGCAGCACGCCCCGCTACTTTGCCAAAATCAACGGCCACCTGTGCACTTCACCACCTAGCTTCATAATTCGAGTTTATTGATTCGAACCGCCCTATCGAATCACATTCATGCGTTCACACGTAGACCCGTGGTATCCGCGCACCTAATCGGGTTACTATTTCGTAACCGAGGCTTCCACACGCCAGGCCCCACTGATCCGCGGTCCATTCTCCATGAGCACCCGAACCGAACACGTACACCTCAGCACCCGCAGTCACCTCAGCACCCAAATCCGTGCAATCGACCACAAACTGATCCATTGCGATGGTTCCCACCTGCGAAACTATTCTTCCACCGATCGCAACTGCCACCTGATTACTCGCATTGCGCGGGATTCCATCGGCATAGCCCACCGGCACCAACCCCACCTGTGTCTCCCGCTTGGCAATCCAGGTATGTGAATAAGACACGCCCGCCCCCGCAGAAACTTTCTTCAGTGAACTTACACGCGCAACCACGGTCATCGCCGGGATCAATCCCAACTGCGCAGACCCTGCACGCTCGGCATTGGGCGAGAGGCCATACATCCCTATTCCCACGCGTACCAGATTGAAGCGAGAATCCGGATGCCACAATGCCCCCGCCGTGTTAGCAAGATGTACAAATTCGGGCTCAATCCCGACAGCTGCAAAATCGTCTAAAGCAGCGACGAATACTGACCTCTGGGCAGAAACTGATTTACTGGACAACTCAAGATCAGCGTCATCAGCACTCGCCAAATGGCTCCACACCCCGCGAACGCAGATAATTCCCTCGTCTATCAAAGTCGTCAACTCGCCAATTAGTGCACCCAAATCGGAAGGGGAAACGCCATTTCGACTTAAACCAGTGTCAATCTTGACGTGAATATTCGCACAAGTATGCGCATCACGAGCTGCTGTCGCAATCTCAAGTAACTCCCGAAAACTAGAAACAGACAGGTCCACATCGGCAGCGACACACTCGGAAAGTGTGGGATCACCCGGAGTACTCAACCAACACAATAACTTTCCCGTATCTCCCGCAGCCCGCAGAGCCATCGCTTCCCAAGGCAATGCAACGCCCAGCCAGGTCACCCCATGGGAGCGCAGCAATGGCGCGACAACGTCGGCTCCGTGGCCATAGGCGTCGGCTTTGACAACCGCCATTGCGTCCACTCCAGATATCGCCCGAAGGGTGTCGTAATTGCCCAGGATTGCCTCACCGCTCACCTGCGCCCACGCCCGGTCACCCGTATGTGGATCAGACATCACCCAGCACCTCCCCCACCATCTTTCCGATATCAGCCGCGGTCGGGTTCGCCACGTGAGCTTCGGCAAGACGCCCCGCCCTCGAATGAATCCAGACAGCGGCTGCCACCACCGCCACAGGGTCAACGAGAGCGAGATCATTCCCAGCCAGGAATCCACCAATAATTCCGGACAGGACGTCACCTGAGCCGGCCGTGCCCAGGGCTGGACTTGCCCCAATGTCAACGAAAGCACGCCCAGTCGGGCCAATCACAAGAGTCCGGGGAGCCTTCGCGACAACAATCGCATTCAATTCACGTGCGGCCGCCCGCACCGAGTCCACGTCCCAGTCCCAGCCGGAGTCAACCCCGCGAGGAAAGAGCTTGCGGAACTCACCAATATGTGGAGTCACAACCGTAACCCCTGACCGAGCAACAACCGCCTCACGTAACTCTGCTGAACCCGCCAAAGAACTCAATGCTCCAGCATCCAACACGAGTGGGAGTGAGCCGCCGAGAACGCGAAGCAAAAATGTGTGCTCGAGATCACGAACTGAAAACCCAGGACCAATTACCCAACCGGTAATCCGCGGGGAATCCGAGTCCACCGCAATCACATAAGGGCTTGATTCAAGAATTAGATTACGATCAACAAAATCCTCACGCAGCATGACCATACCGACCCCGCTGTGTTCTGCGCCAAGAACCGTTAGAGCCGCGGCACCCGGAAAACTGGGAGAGCCAGCGGCAATCCCCACTACCCCACGGGAATACTTGTACGAGTCAAAGTTGTGCGAAGGGACTAACTGGGCAACTTCACGATCCCCCAATACCTGTAGTACGGGATCGCTCTCAAATTCCAAATCCAAATCAACTACCTCGATCGCGCCGGCAAATTCAGCACCAGGCACAAGTACCAATCCCGGGGTGAGTGCGCCAAAAGTAAATGTGACATCTGCGTGAACACATGCATCCGCACTGCATTCACCACTATCTGCGTCAACTCCACTCGGCATGTCCACCGCAACTACTAGCGCCGAGTGATTAATAAAACGGGCTAACTCAAGATCCACGGGACGCAAACTACCCAACCCGGCGATACCATCAATGACGAGATCGAACTCACCAATAAGTAAATCAATGAGACGACCACCGGCGCCAAGGCAAGCAACTAGTCCCGCTTCGTGACAAGTCTGGGGAACCACGCAATACACCCGAACACACACCCCGCGAGCGGCCAGTAGCGCCCCAGCAAAGAGTGCGTCTCCACCGTTATTACCTGGACCAGCCACCACCAACACTGAGGTTCCATACACACGACCACACGATTCGCGCAACATAGCGGCGCAACCGACGCTCAAGGAAAACGCGGCCCGTTGCATGAGTTCGCCGGGGGCGGTAACCAGCAATGCCTTCTCTTCCGCAGCCCGGACCTGAGCCACGGAATACACCGGAGAGCCAAATTCGTAAGTCGCTAGATCCGAAGCCATCAGATTACTCAACGGTTACGGACTTGGCCAGATTTCGAGGCTGATCCACGTCATGCCCTTTGCCCGTTGCCATTTCGCATGCAAAAATTTGAAGTGGAACTACCGCCACGAGCGGTTGCATCAACGTTGGTACTGCGGGAATGCGAATAATATGGTCCGCAAAAGGGACAATACTTTCGTCGCCCTCTTCAGCGATTGCAATTACTTGTGCTCCGCGAGCCCGCACTTCTTGAATATTGGACACGATCTTGTCGTGCAAGACTGCACGCCCTTTAGGCGAAGGAACGATCACGATCACAGGGATACCTTCTTCAATCAAGGCTATCGGCCCGTGCTTGAGCTCACCTGCGGGAAAACCTTCTGCATGCATGTAAGCCAACTCTTTAAGTTTGAGCGCGCCTTCAAGGGCAACCGGATATCCCACATGGCGGCCGAGGAACAAGACTGACCGCGCCGATGCAAGTGACCGGGCAAGTTCGCGAATTGGTTCTGCCGTATCGAGTACCAGATCCACGTGCCGAGGCATATCGTCAAGGTCGGCAAGTATCCCTCGGATTTCATCTTCAAACATTGTGCCGCGCACTTGCGCCAAGAAAAGTCCCACGAGAAAGGTCGCTGTTATTTGAGTAAGAAATGCTTTCGTGCTGGCAACGGCAATCTCAGGTCCAGCATAGGTGTAAATGACCGCGTCAGATTCTCGTGGAATAGTTGAACCGACCGTATTGCAAATCGCCAAAGTGCGGGCACCCTGTGACTTCGCATAACGCAATGCCATCAAGGTATCCATAGTTTCACCTGACTGGGAAATCGCGATCACCAGCGAATCTGGTCCAACAATTGGATCGCGGTAGCGGAACTCGCTTGCAACTTCCACGTCAACCGGTAGGTGGGTCCAATGCTCAATGGCGTATTTTGCGACCATACCGGCGTGCGCTGCGGTACCGCAGGCAATCACGATCACCTTATTAATATGTTGCAACACCGCAGGGTCAATGCTGAGTTCATCAAGTGTGATTCTAAAATCTTCATCGATCCGACCCAGTAGTGAATCAGCTACCGCTTTAGGCTGCTCGGAAATTTCCTTCAACATGAATAGGTCATAACCACCCTTTTCAGCAGCCGATGCATCCCAATCAATGTCAAATGGTTTGGCTTCAACTACATTGCCATCAAAATCGGTGACTACGACCGAGTCCGCCTTCATAACAACGATCTGATCTTGCCCCAGTTCCAGAGCATGGCGGGTATGTGCAACAAACGCGCTCACATCAGATGCTAAAAAATTTCCGTCGGTGCCCAAACCCACAACAAGTGGTGAATTGCGGCGAGCGCCCACGACAACATCTGGCTGATCCCGATCTACCACCACCAAGGTAAACGCGCCTTGAAGTCGGGAACAGACCGCCTGCATGGCTAGGGGTAACGAATTCCCTACCTCGGGCAGCGTGTGGGCCATGAGGTGGGCGACGACCTCGGTGTCGGTCTCGGACTCCAGTTGGACACCCGCACCTTCCAATTCAGTGCGCAACGTGTGAAAGTTTTCAATGATCCCGTTATGGATAACTGCGATCCGGTCATCAGAGCTGACATGCGGGTGTGCATTGCGATCGGTTGGGCCACCATGGGTTGCCCAACGGGTGTGACCAATTCCAGTGGTTGAACTCGGCAACGGGTCTTCCCCGAGCAACTGCTCGAGGTTGCCCAACTTCCCGGCTTTCTTGCGTACTTCCAGACCCCCGTCGGCAATCACGGCTAGCCCTGCAGAGTCGTAGCCCCGATATTCCATGCGCCGAAGCCCGGCCACCACGATCTCTAGGGCCTGCTTATGACCAACGTACCCAATGATTCCGCACACCGGATCAGCGTACCGCTGTAGGTTTATTGCCTCGCGCCCGATCAACTGTGATGCATGGAAGCCTCAACAGGGATTAAGAATTTCCCACCCGCATCACCGTGGAAAGACTCACAACGATAATTCCGCCGTAATTACTCGCGCGAGTTGTTCAGCCACCCGCTGGGCCGTCTCTTGGCTTTCTGCTTCAACCATGACGCGCACTACCGGTTCAGTGCCCGAAGACCGCAGCAAAATTCGCCCCCTGCCCGCCAGCTCTAACTCCAATGATTTGAGTTCGGCTGCCACTTTGGTGTGTGACTCCACACCGGCACGGTCAACCCCACCCACGTTGATCAGCACCTGTGGCAATTTAGTGACCACGCCAGCAAGTTCGGCCAGAGATTTTCCGCTGCTGGAAACTCGCGCCAAGAGATGCAATGCGGTCAAAGCACCGTCGCCGGTCGTTCCAAATTCACTCATGACAATGTGTCCGCTTTGCTCCCCACCAAGAATATAGCCATCCTCACGCATCAATTCCAGAACATAACGGTCACCGACCGCTGTTGAAATCACTATGATCCCCGCAGCATCCATTGCTTGATTAAAACCAAGATTTGCCATCACCGTAGAGACAACGGTGTTGTGAGTCAAAGTGCCAGCCGCGGCCATGGAGATGGCCAGGATTCCCAGAATGTGATCACCGTCAACGTCATTACCCAGTGCATCAATTGCTAGGCAGCGATCGGCATCACCATCAAATGCGATACCGGCATCAGCACCGTGTTCAACAACGGCAACTCGAAGGTCGTCAAGGTGAGT
>CAJIYV010000069.1 GCA_905181745.1 uncultured Actinomycetes bacterium
GCAATTGCGCCAGCCAGGGGCGAGATCCCGGACCATGTACATGGCCGATCCGGTCCAGTTCTGGCCAATACACATAGGTCAACGCGGGTGTTCGCGCAGACCCAATTCGATCACGAACGATCCGTTCCATGTCAGCAAGATCGGCAGACCCCAAGTACACGCCACCGCGAAGAACCGACTTGGTGATCCCCGAACTGCGATAATTTTCACTCGCGATACTTGCGACATCGATGCCACCCGCCGACGCCCACTCAAATAACGGTGCCGAAGGAATCATCGCAAGCGGATGTGGGTGAGAGCCCCATTGCAACGGCGCAAACAGGGCATCTTCCTCCGGCAGGTAAAAACTCGCGCCCACAAACCCGTGCTGGCCGGGGGATTGCCCTGTCCCTAACGAACCCAATGCGACCGGTGTCGTACTGGGAAAGTGGGTGAGCATTGGGGTGGCAATCGAAGACTCACTCAGAAGCAGACTCGGAGCGAATTCTTGGAGTTGGATTTCACCCAAACCATCAATAAGAAGGACTATCACGTGTGAAGACAAAGGAATATTGGCACCCGAAAACGCAGACGCACCCGCAAAAAGAGACGGATTGAGAGCGCAGATCGCGCCAGGGATCACATCTTTTAGTTGAAGGGCTGGCTGCCCAAACGGGATCGTGTCTAACGGGTGCACGGAAATCTAGTTGTTGCCCGACACGCTGGCCTGGGACAATGCACGTGCGAACTCAAGGACCTGCGCGATTGTGTCATCTCCGTCAGCGGCCTGTGAAACTCGTAACGAAAAGTCGTCATTTGTCGCAGTTCCTACCAGTCCATGTTCTGAATCACACTCAGGATCGCCACACGACGCTGGCTCCAACTCGATTCGACTCACCGCTCCCCAGCCGATGGTGAGAACGACTTCAGATGTCGATGTGCCTTGCGCACCTGCCGGGTCCTTGACCACCCGATTGACCACAACCGTATCAACTGCTCCAAGCCGCACGCTTTCATTGGAAGTGGACGCGTACGCATGCTCTTCGTGACTGTGCTCATCCGTATGTGACACGATCAACCGAGTATGCGTAAGCGCAAGGACGCTCATGTGGCGCCGCAATTCATCTCGGTCAAAAGTCGCCTCGTGATGTACAACGTAGGCGAGGAGTCCCTCAGAACCCATTGCCCCGTCGAGGGACTCAAACACGAGTTGGGGGTAATACCCATGCCGTTCAAGATCGCTCAGGAGCGCCTGCTCCAAGACACCAGTATTCATCGCGCATCAGTCTAGGGGCTATGGTCGCGGGGTGAATTTACCGAATCAAAAATCGGACCAGTTCTCCTTCACAAAAGAGGTGTCGGCAGCTCTACATGCGGGTACACCCGTCGTGGCCCTGGAATCCACAATTATTAGCCACGGGCTCCCCCGCCCCGAAAATCTACGTGTCGCCATAGAGGTCGAGGAGACTGTTCGCTCACGGGGCGCGGTGCCGGCCACCATCGCGATATTAGAAGGTCGGGTACATATTGGCTTAAGTCAGGATGAGCTGGAGCAAATTGCGACCCGAGACGACGTCATTAAAACCAGTATCCGCGATCTAGGCACTGTTGCGGCCCGCAAGGGTTTTGCGGCGACCACAGTCGCTGCCACAAGCCACCTGGCCAATCTCGCTGGCATCAGTGTATTCGCGACCGGTGGACTGGGTGGCGTGCACCGTCATGCGCGCGAAAGCTGGGATGAATCGGCAGACTTGACCGCATTAAGCCAAATACCCATCACAATTGTGTGCTCCGGAGTTAAGTCAATCCTGGACGTGGGCGCGACCCTAGAGCGCCTGGAAACACTAAATGTAGGAGTAGTTGTCTACGGATCCCGCCAGTTTCCCGGTTTTTTTCTGAGTGACTCGGGAATCACTGTCGACTGGTCACTCTCTGATCCGACTGAGATTGCAGACGTTATGGCGGCACGTCGGAGTCTGTCGATCAGATCAGGTCTTGTCATCGCGCACCCGTTACCCGCGGCTAATCAATTAGATCCGGATCTACATGATCAAGTTCTCACTGAAGGACTGGAACTCGCGGACTCGAAGAAGATCACGGGCAAATATGTAACTCCTTTCCTGCTCGATCACTTTCACCGGGCAACCCATGGACAAAGTCTGGTGGTCAATACCGAGATCATCGTTCGAAATGCGGAACTAGCAGCGAGAATTGCAGTCGCAGATTCTGGCACAGCAACAGGGCCATAAGAGTCGTGAACGCACAGTCGATACTGCATCGCGCGGCACGCGCCATTCACCCATGGTGTCAAGGATCTTCCCCCACTCACTAGCAGAGGCAGGGCCATCGTGAGGCTATCCAACCACCACAATCCGTGGCTCGCAGGAAGCGATATCCCGATTTCTCATGCAGCAGGCACTAGTCTTGCGGAGCCGGCGTTCAGTCAGGTGGAAGCCGCCATAATCACCGGATATACGGTGCCTGCAGAGGCTTCATATTGAGAGGAGACCGACCGACACATGGCTGCGAAAAGAAACTCTGGTCTCGGTTCTTCACGGATCATTGACACAGATGTCGCTGACGAGATGCGCGACTCATTCTTGGAATATGCCTACTCGGTTATTTACTCGCGCGCCCTACCAGATGCACGTGATGGCTTAAAGCCAGTGCAACGCAGAATTTTGTTCCAAATGAACCAGATGGGATTGCGCCCCGATCGCGGGCACGTGAAGAGCGCACGCGTTGTCGGTGAAGTAATGGGTCGGCTGCACCCCCATGGTGATTCTGCAATTTATGATGCCCTGGTTCGTATGGCCCAATCCTTTTCATTACGCATTCCTCTAATTGATGGTCACGGTAATTTCGGCTCAGTCGATGACGGCCCGGCCGCAATGCGCTACACGGAGGCGCGGCTGGCCCAGAGCGCAATTGAAATGACTGCTGGAATCGACGAAGACGTCGTCGATTTCGCGCCTAATTACGACGGCCGCGAAATCGAACCCATTGTGCTGCCCGCTGCAATTCCGAACTTGCTAGTAAATGGAGCAAGTGGAATTGCGGTAGGCATGGCAACCAACTTGGCGCCCCATAATCTTGCTGAAGTAGTCAACGCAACCAGATTTCTCCTAGACCATCCAAAAGCAACACTCGATGAGCTCATGACCTTTATTCCTGGTCCCGATTTCGCAACAGGTGGCGTAATCATTGGACTTGCGGGAATTCGTGATGCCTACGAAACAGGTAAGGGCACATTTAAGGTACGGGCGCGCACAAAAATTGAACAGGTCAGCGCGCGCAAGCGGGGAATCGTTGTCACTGAACTCCCCGCCAACATCGGCCCAGAGCGTGTCATCGAACGGGTTAAAGACTTGGTCATAGCCAAGAAACTGCAGGGTATATCTGACATCGTTGACCTCACCGATGGGGATTCCGGACTAAATCTTGTGATCGAATGTAAGAGTGCCTTTTCTCCTGAGGCAGTCTTGGAACAACTCTTTAAGCTCACACCCATGGAGGACTCGTTCAACATCAATGCGGTCGCTCTCGTTGATGGACAGCCCGTCACAATGGGCCTGAAGCAACTGATTGAGGTGTTTATTGATCACCGGATACACGTGGTCACTCGACGAAGCCGTCACCGCAAGGAAGTTGCGGCAAGCCGTCTGCATCTCGTC
>CAJIYV010000070.1 GCA_905181745.1 uncultured Actinomycetes bacterium
AAGTAACCGGTGACTGGCAGAAGTTCAAAGGTTTGCCAGGGGCCGAAGGTACCCTCCAAGTTGCTGCCCCTAAGCCTAATAAGATTCTGGCCTATGAAGTTGCTGTGACCGAGGCTGCGAATGCCCCCAAGACTACCAAGCCTAAGAAGCTCGAAATCAAAGAAGAAGTCAAAGAAGTTGTTGAGGCCGTCGTAGAGAAGGTTGAAGAGGCTGTTGAAGCAGTCGTCGACGTTGTTGAGGCTGTCGTGGAAAAGGTCGAAGAAAAGGTCGAAGAGCTCGTTTCCTCTGACGCACCGCAAGAAGAGGCAGCCAAGGAAGAAACTTCCTGATGCTCGAAGACGCCTTGGCCCATCTTGTTCGTGGCATTGTTGATAATCCCGATGACGTCAGCGTGACTTCCCGAGCGGACCGGCGCGGGAAGTCCGGCCAGGCACTTGACGTTCGCGTCAATCCGGCAGATATGGGTCGGGTAATCGGCCGCTCAGGTCGCACTGCAACTGCTTTACGTACCGTTGTTTCGGCGATCAATGAAGGTCGCGGAGTGCGCATCGATTTCCTTGACGCGGCCGAGCGCTAATTCACGTGCTGGTAACGGTTGGCCGGATAGGCAAGCCGCACGGTATTCGCGGCCAAGTAACACTGGAGGTCCGCACAGACGAGCCGGAACTTCGGTTTGCGCCTGGCACGACATTACACCGCGAAAGCGGTTCGGATCTCATTGTTTCTGAGTTTCATTGGCACAGTGGCCGAGTCCTTCTGAAACTTGTTGGAGTGGATTCCCGAAGCGCAGCCGAGAATCTGAGAGACAGCATTATCACCGTTGAGCGAGCCGAATCCGAAGTGCCAGAAGAGGACGACGAATACTACGACTCCAACTTGATAGGTTGCGAAGTGCGAAGTGTGCCCGGTGAGTTAATCGGCACGGTCACGGACGTCTTGCACCTTCCGAGTCAGGAAGTTCTTGTGGTGGTTCAGGGAACAACCGAGCACCTCATTCCATTTGTCGAAAGTATTGTTCCCAACGTTGACATTGGGGCGAAACGCATCACGATAGACGCGCCAGAGGGCTTGTTAATTCAGGAAGTTTCCAGTGAAAGTTGATGTCGTTTCATTATTTCCTGCATACCTAGATCCACTTAATTTGTCCCTCTTGGGTAAGGCCCAGACGCAGGGTTTGGTTCAGGTTCAGGTACACGATTTACGCAATTGGGCGACCGATCCACACCGCAGTGTCGATGACACGCCCTACGGCGGCGGTCCGGGCATGGTCATGTCACCGCTCGTGTGGGGCAGTGCACTGGATCACATTCGTGAAGGCGCCCAGACCAAGCCCACGTTAATAATTCCTACACCGTCAGGCGAGCCATTTAGTCAGGTGCTCGCAGCAGAATTCTCACGTGCTGAGCACCTCGTCTTTGCTTGTGGTCGCTACGAGGGAATTGACTCGCGTGTGGGTGTCCACTACTCGTCGAGCGAGCAATGGGAGAAAGTGAGGGAGATCAGCATTGGTGACTATGTCCTCGCGGGCGGAGAAGTTGCCACGCTGGTAATAATTGAAGCGATCACTCGGCTAATTCCTGGGGTGTTGGGCAACCCGCAGAGCGTCGTGGACGACTCATTCTCTCGACCGGATTCTTTTATTGAAGGGCCCGTCTACACCAAGCCGCTGGGTTGGCGCGGACTAGAAGTCCCTGAAGTCCTGCGCAGTGGAAATCATGGGGCGATCGAGCAGTGGCGCCAAGACCAAGCACAGGCACGGACCCGCAAGTATCGACCCGACCTTTTGACCGAAATACCACCTGAACAGGTGTAAGCAGACGGGGCCTGTCGCATGGCACTGGGGGTGTGGCACACTTTGCAGGCTTGGCGCACCGGGAATCTGCCATAGGGGATCCGGATTAGCCAGCACTTACTGAAAATTAGCACCGCACATGACCTATGGCGTGGGCAGGAAGAAGTAATTATGAAGAAGCTTGACGCAGTAGATGCCAGTTCATTTCGCGACGACATCCCCGCTTTTCGCGCCGGGGACAACCTCAAGGTCTATGTGAAGGTCGTTGAAGGAAGCAAGTCTCGTGTTCAGATGTTCCAGGGCGTAGTGATTGGCCGCCATGGCTCTGGTCTTGGCGAAACCTTTACAGTCCGGAAAGTTGCTTATGGAGTGGGAGTCGAGCGAAAGTTCCCAGTGCATACCCCAATAATTGACAAAATTGAAGTGGTCAGCCGTGGCGATGTTCGCCGGGCAAAGCTGTACTACCTTCGCGGATTGAAGGGCAAGAAGGCCAAGATTCGTGAATTGCGCGAAACCCCAAAATCTCAAGGTTAAGCCACGCGCCCCCTGTGATGTAGTCTGAATGAAAGCTTTGCTAGTAGCCATAGTCGGAATTTTCCTTCTATGGCTATGTGGCTTATTCGTGGTTCAACCGTTTATCATCTCGAGTGACTCGATGCAGCCGGCCCTGAAATCAGGTGATCGGATTCTGGTAAATCGGACTGCATATTGGTCTGCCCGTATCGCTCGCGGGGATCTGATTGTGTTTGAGGGTCAAGACAGTTTCAGCGCCGAAAGTGGCAGTTTTGTAAAGCGGGTGATCGGAATAGGTGGAGACCGGATTGCCTGTTGCACTGACGCGGGCCACCTCAGCATCAACGGGGCCGCCATCTCCGAGAGCTCCTATCTTTACCCGGGTGATCTTCCGAGTGAGGTTTCATTCGATGTTCTCGTACCTGACGGGAAGCTCTGGGTTATGGGTGATCATCGTTCCGAATCGGCCGACTCGCGATCTCACCTTGGGGATCCAGGTGGAGGATTTGTATTAGAGTCTAAGGTTGTAGGGCAAGCGCGGTTAGTGATTTGGCCACCGACTCGGTGGCAGCCGCTTGATTCATATTCATTCAAGGAGTTGAACTAGTGGCAGTTTCGGCCCGCGACGATGCACCGCAGAATGACTCACAGGACGAAGCGGCAGTTCACGACGATACGAAGAAGAAAAATTCGCTACTCCGTGGCATTGTTGAATTTGTAGTCATCGTAGCGATTGCGCTTGCACTTGCTACCGGCATTCGCACATTTGTCATCCAACCCTTCTTCGTTCCAAGCGGCTCCATGGAGCAAACCCTGCAGATCAATGACCGCGTTGTTGCATCGAAAATTACGACTTCGGTTTCAGGTGTTGGGCGTGGAGAGATCATGGTGTTTAAGGACCCGGGTAACTGGTTACCTGTCATGCAGCCGGCGGGTGATGGTTGGCGTTCTGTGATAGCAAAGGCATTAACATTTGTTGGCTTGCTCCCTAGCGACTCTGGAGATGATTTAGTCAAACGTGTCATTGGGATTGAAGGAGATCGAGTTGCCTGTTGCAATGAGGCAGGCCAGATTGTTCTCAATGGAGTGGCTTTGGATGAAACCTCCTACATCAATGGACCGACCGATCAAGTTCTTTTTGACGTCACCGTACCCAATGGCGGGATGTTTGTTATGGGCGACAATCGTGCAAACTCCGCGGACTCGCGCTTTCACCTAGACCAAAATGAGGGCGCTGTTCCCAGCGACAATGCGGTCGGGCGCGTGTTCACTATTGTGTGGCCGCTATCTCGGATCACGATGGAGACGGTCCCAGATATTTTTGGAAATCCAGCCATAGCGGCGGGCAATAATTCGGAAATTGAGTAGCGGCATCACTCTTTCCGTACCAAGTTTGCGGCTAGAAAGATCTTTGCTGAGGGCAGGGCATTCGCTGGTTGCTGGAGTAGATGAAGTTGGCCGAGGGCCGTTGGCGGGTCCAATTTCTATTGGCTTTGTCGTGATTGGTGCGGATACTCCTACTGCCCCCCGAGGAGTGCGAGACTCGAAGGCAACCCGGCCTAAAGATCGAGTCACACTTGCTCAATTGATCAAAGATTGGGCATGGTCGACAACAGCAAGTGTTGATGCTGGCTTTATTGATCGGTATGGACTGACGGCGGCATTGCGTGAGTGTGTAAATATTGCTTTTCGCGCTGCTCGTGAATCAGGGATGGCGCCAAGTGCGCTGATCCTCGATGGGATATTTAATTTTTGCGACCCCAATCTCCCGGTGAGTGTTGTGACGCGTAAGAGAGCGGACGAGAGCGCATCCAGTGTTGCGGCAGCGAGCATTCTTGCGAAGGTTGAGCGGGATGCATTCATGTGCGAGCGCTCCGTGGAGTTTCCCGGCTACGGGTGGGAACGAAACAGTGGATATGGGACCCGCGAACATCAGCAGGCGATATCGGAGCTGGGACTGACTCGGTTGCACCGAAGGAGTTTTTGTCACTGAGCGCTTATCCACAGTGGACAACTTCAGTCTTCCTTTAGCTGCAAAACTCAGTGAGAGTAGGCAGATGAAGTCAAAGGACGCCCTAGATATTTATGGTGAGGAACTTGCTGCTCGATATCTATCAAAAAATGGATTGGTGATCCTTGAGCGAAACTGGCGATGCGATCTTGGCGAGATAGATGTTATCACTCGAGAAAAAAAACCACCTAGTAATTTGCGAAGTCAAAACTCGACGCACGGTGGCTTACGGTGATCCGATTGAGTCAGTGACTCCCCGCAAGATTCGCCGGATGCGTGGACTTGCACTTCGGTGGCTTGATACACAGTCGGTGAGTCCGCGTGATATTCGTTTTGATGTGGTGGGAATTCTCGCGCCGGTGGCCGGACCACCAATAATTACGCATATTAGGGGAATTTAACGTGGCAATTGCCAGATCATTTGACGCTGTAGTTTCTGGCGTCTCAGGTCACCTCGTACGCGTTGAACATGAATCGAATCGTTGCTGGGATTCCAGGGTCGATCCATGCGCCTACGTCGTTGGGTGTGAACGCACTCTTGAAGCACACAGATGCACATCCGGTGACCAGTGCCGCTGACCTTCAGGAGCTATTCACCGGTTTTAATCCCCGCGAGGGGCCATCTGAGGGAGCGGCCACTCGTGATCATCAACGAAACTCACGTGCAAATTGGCGGGCGTTGAGTGCTTTAGATTATGAAGTCTGGGAGTTACTACCCAAGCTTGGCGGTATGGGTGTGGATAGTCTTTCAGAAAAGACGGGCCACTCACGACTTGATCTGCTTGCGAGGTTGAGCGAACTGCGACTGACCGGATTCGCCAGCAATGTCGAAGGGCTATGGTGCAAGTCAAAATAGCTGTCGACACGCATCTGATGGCAAATATTACTTACAAGAAAGTGCGAGCCGTTACCTTCGTTATTAGCGTATATTGATCATCATGGTCTAGTGGACCAAGTAGTAACGGAGTGCGATGCCCAGATTGAGGCATTTTTGGAATTCTTGGGTGGGGCTCGAGGACGCAGCCCGAACACGGTGCGCGCCTATCGCAATGATTTATCAACACTATTCGCTTCCATGCCTGATATTGAGTCGGTGGCCCAGTTGTCTCTGATTGATCTTCGGGCATGGCTCGCGGACTTGCATCGTGCCGGTTGCGCGAGAGCGACGATTGCTCGCAAAGCCGCAGCGGCTCGAGCCTTCACGTCTTGGGCGCTGCAGCGAGGGATCATTGAAGTAGATCCGGCGCTTCGTCTAGCCAGCCCGTCTGTGCCGAAAGCTTTGCCGGTCATTTTGTCGCAGGACCAAGCCGCGACTCTGCTGGATCGGGAGATTGACCCAACTAATCTTGTTGATGTCAGAGATCAAGCGATCTTGGAGTTGCTGTATGCGACAGGTGTCCGGGTTGCTGAATTGTGTAGTGCGGATCTTGGAGACCTTGATTTGGCGCGAAAGGTTATCCGGGTTGTGGGCAAAGGGAACAAGGAACGAATGGTCCCATATGGCAATCCAGCGCAACGCGCGTTAAATCGTTGGTTCACCTTTCGGGGGAAAGTTGCATGTGAGACGACTGCACTATTTGTGGGAGTGCGTGGCGGGCGGATTGATCAAAGGGTTGTCCGTTCAATCGTAAACAAATCAACCAGCGCGGTGACGGGGAACAGCCTCTCGCCCCATGCCCTTCGACATACTGCGGCTACACATGTCCTTGAAGGGGGAGCCGACATGAGGGTGGTTCAAGAGCTACTCGGGCATGCATCAATGGCAACGACACAGCGTTACACCCACGTGAGCGTTGAAAGGCTCCGTAAGACTTTCGAGATTGCTCATCCAAGATCTGGCTCTGAGTCAGGACTGGACTGGGATGAAGAACCGCAAGTGAACGCCACAGGATCCTCGGGCTGAGATACCGTGAGTTGGCTTCGTTTACCACTTTAAGCCCAAAGTGCAGGCAAGAATCTCGGCAATGGCCACTTGTGCGGCTGGAAAAATTGATGTGGCCGATTACTTCTCCCGCCCGTACGTAACTGCCGGTGCTTATCAGCGAATTCACCGGCTCGTAGGTGCTTCTCACCCGACTCCCCAGAGCGGTGATCGAATTGGCCAACTCGATAGAAATCACAGGCTTGCCGGCGATATAACCCGCAAAGGTAACCGTGCCAGACCCGACCGCGCGCACACGTTGCCCTTGAGTGGCGGGAAAATCAACCCCGCGATGCCCGGAACCGAATCGTGATCGTGGCGTGGAAAATTCAGAGACGATAGAAGTTGTGGGGACGCCACGAAGTGGCAGGCCCCAATTGCTTTGGGCAGCGGTATGCCCGATGGGGGCCCAGCGCGATTAGTGCAGAAATAACTCCAAGGGGGGCAGCAAAAGGAATCGGTATCATCGTTTAAGGGTGCGTCCTGATCTGACAGGCCACCAGGGACCGGGCCCTGATTGTGAGCGGCGGGGCACTTAGATGCTTCCCTGTGGATGGCCGTAGACTCCGGACAGTACTTGTAACGAACCTGTTACTGGTGCAAATTCGCGTGACTTAATCCGGTAGTCCGGCCGCGCCTTGAACGGTCCACAGCCAGCTGTGGGGACAAGAGCGAAGTCACCAGGGGAGTTACACCAGTAACTCCACACAACCGTGAGTGGTGAGAGCCGCATTAATAGGCGCATAGCGTCTGCAAGGAGTTCGACCATGGCAACAGTTACCATGCGCCAGCTACTCGATAGCGGCGTTCACTTCGGGCATCAGACCCGTCGTTGGAATCCCAAGATGAAGCGCTTCATTTTCACCGAGCGCAATGGCATTTACATCATTGATTTGCAGCAGTCGCTTGCTTATATTGATAGTGCATACGAATATGTTAAGCAGACCGTGGCCCATGGTGGCAGCGTCATGTTTATCGGGACGAAGAAGCAGGCGCAGGAAGCAATTGCTGAGCAGGCTACCCGCGTGGGAATGCCTTATGTAAATCACCGCTGGTTGGGTGGAATGCTGACCAACTTCAGCACTGTTCACAAGCGCCTTCAACGCCTCAAAGAACTTGAAGTAGTTGACTTTGATGACGTAGCAGGTTCTAACCTGACTAAAAAGGAACTCCTTGTCCTTCGTCGCGAGAAGATCAAGTTAGAGCATGTGCTTGGCGGTATCCGCGACATGGTGAAGATTCCAAGCGCAGTCTGGATCGTTGATACCAACAAAGAGCACATCGCTGTTGGGGAGGCCCATAAGCTCAAAATCCCTGTGATAGCGATGCTTGATACCAACTGTGATCCTGACGTTGTGGATTACCCGATTCCCGGTAATGACGACGCAATTCGCGCAGTGGCACTTCTTACTCGAGTCATTGCCGATGCTGTGGCAGATGGCCTCATGGTTCGTGCTGGTGGAGCTGATACTGAAGCGGCTGAACCATTGGCCGAATGGGAGCGCGAGCTTCTTACCGGATCAGAATCTGCTGAAGCAGCAGTGGTGACCGAAGCAGCAGTGGTGACCGAAGCAGCAGTGGTGACCGAAGCAGCAGTGGTGACCGAAGCAGCAGTGGTGACCGAAGCAGCA
>CAJIYV010000071.1 GCA_905181745.1 uncultured Actinomycetes bacterium
TGCCGACCCATGACTTCACAAATCAAAATGCGGTGATGTGACTCGGCAGTTGTGTGTAGTCGATCCATTGCTTCGGTCGCAATGGTTACCGCGGTATCGAACCCAAATGTGTAGTCGGTTCCGCTCAGGTCGTTATCAATTGTTTTAGGCACACCAACAACCGGGAATCCCAATTGAGTCAATGCCGTTGCAACGCCGAGAGTGTCCTCCCCGCCAATAGCAATTAGTGCATCAACTCCCAGTTCGGCTAGATTGGCGGTGATCTGCTCCACTCCACCGTCAACCTTGATCGGGTTGGTGCGCGAGGAACCCAAAATCGTGCCACCTCGGGGCAGGATCCCGCGGACGGTGTCAATGTCCAGGTCCATGGTGAGCCCTTCAAGTGGGCCTTTCCAGCCATCTCGGAAACCCAGAAACTCAAAGCCATAATCGGTGACCCCGCGGCGCACCACGGCGCGAATTACCGCGTTCAGCCCTGGGCAATCTCCGCCACCTGTGAGAACTCCAACGCGCATCTGCATCACCTTTTACCTTTTTGCACCCGTTGCACCGGGTCTTTCTCCCGAGACTTTGTGATGTAAACGCTATCACGCTGGCCTTGCCGGTATTCTCAGTTCCGTGCCAAGCTCAGATCGAATTCTCACCATTGACGCAGGAACAACTGGAATCACCGCTTTACTGGTTTCCCAGCACGGATTGATTACCGCCAAGGGCTATCAGGAGTTCCCCCAGCACTTCCCGGACGAAGGATGGGTTGAGCACGATTTGAGTGAAATGTGGAATGCCACCCGTGAAGCCACCGCACTGGCATTGGCCGCGCACCGGGCAGAACATGACAGCCCGGCCGAGATCGTTGCCGTAGGAATAACAAATCAGCGAGAGACCGCATGTTTTTGGGACCGGGAAACACTGGGTTCCCCCCGGCGAGCCATAGTGTGGCAGGACCGACGCAGCGCCGGAATCTGTCAGCGGCTAATCGACACTGGAATCGAACCCCGTGTCCGCGAGCTCACCGGCTTGCGCCTTGACCCCTACTTCACGGCGACAAAGTTGATGTGGGTAAAAGAGAATGATCCGCACACTTGGGCGCAAGTTGTTTCGGGACGGGTTGCGATCGGAACCGTGGATTCCTATTTGATCGCTCGCATGACGCGCGGACTTGAACACCTCACCGATCACACGAATGCTTCACGCACCCTTCTCTACGACATTAATTCTGGCACGTGGAATCGTGAGTTACTGGAACTTTTTGGCGTACCCGAGGAAGCGCTACCCACGATCGTTGCGTCCTATGGAACGGTTGCGCGTACCGATCCCGATGTGTTTCTCGGCCTTGATGTGCCGATCAGCGGGATCGCGGGAGACCAACAGGCCGCACTTGTTGGTCATGCGGGATTTAGTGCAGATAGCGTCAAATGCACCTATGGAACTGGCTCATTTTTACTGTTACACACTGGGGAAAAAATCATTCATTCCGCTCACGGTCTGCTCACCACAGTTGCGCTGGCCCACCCGAACCAGTCTGAGCCAGACGCTTGTGAGCGTAGAGACTTTGCAATCGAGGGCTCTATTTTCGTCACCGGTGCCGCGGTTCAATGGCTGCGGGACGGGCTCGGAATAATCCAGGATTCCTCAGAAGTCGAGGAACTGGCCCGAACCGTTCCCGATTCTGGTGGGGTTGTTTTCGTCCCTGCACTGACCGGCCTTGGCGCACCAGACTGGGATCCCCACGCGCGAGGACTCATCATCGGAATAAGCCGCGGGACAACCGCTGCACATCTTGCGCGGGCAACACTTGAGGCGATTGCCCTTGAAGTCCGCGATGTAATTGATTTGATGATCCAAGAAACCGGTGTCGAGCTCCCATATCTCGCGATTGATGGCGGGGCTTCACTCAATGATTTGTTATGCCAGCTTCAAGCTGATATCACGCAATTGCCCATCAAAAGATCAGAACAGGTAGAAACCACCGGACTTGGTGCAGCTTTCCTGGCCGGACTCGGAACTGGATTTTGGAAAAATACCGAAGAGATTTCACGCTTGACCCGAATCTCTCGTGAATTCCTCCCCGAGGCCAATCGTGAAGACCTCTATCTTCACTGGCGCGCGGCCGTCTCCCGGTCGCTCAACTGGTCGTAATGAAGTCAGCGCGACGAACTCAGCTCAACGAACTAGCAGCATCGGCCTGCTCGCCTTGAGAAATTAACTCTTTGGCCCGCGTGGCGTACATGTCCACATACTCTTGACCCGACAAGGTCATGAGTTCATACATGACTTCATCTGTTACCGAACGCAACACAAATCGATCATCTTCTAATCCTTCATAACGACTGAAGTCCAGTGGCTTCCCAATCCTGATTCCCACCCGCATCAGTTGTGGTCGCAACTTTCCTGGGGGCTGAATTTCATAAGTGTTGATCATGGCCACAGGCACAATCGGGGCATGTGCTTCAAGTGCCATTCGGGCGAGGCCGGTCTTGCCTCGGTAAAGAATTCCGTTAGGTGAACGTGTCCCTTCAGGGTAAATCCCCAAAACATTTCCCGCATTCAACACTCCCAATGCTGTGTGGATCGCAGCCTCAGATGCCCGGCCCCCAGTGCGATCAACTGGTAACTGACCGACGCCGCGCATGAACAGCTTGGTGAGGTAGCCCTTGATTCCTTTTCCAGTGAAGTAATCACTCTTGGCCAAATATGCCATGGGCCGCTTAACCGGCAACGCCAGATAGAAGGAGTCAGAAAAGCTCAAATGATTACTCGCCAGAATCATCCCACCGGATTCGGGCATATTTTCTTGGCCTTCAACCCAGGGGCGGAAAAGGACCTTGAGCCACGGGCCGAGAATAATTGTCTTAATAATCCAGTACAGCATGCGTGAGCCCTCCTCCCGATCCGAAATGTTCCACCGAATCCTAAGGCCGGCGCCAAGGTCGAAAATTTGGTGGTCCTTAGTCGCTGGCTGATCATAGGCGTACGCTCTGGTATAAATTAGGAATCGAACGAATCAGGAGGTCGTAATGCCACTGGCTCACGGGGCTCAACCTTGGAGTTTTGACTCACAGGGCCCAGACGCTCACATTGGCGTGCTCATGATTCACGGGTTCACCGGATCCCCCGCCTCGATGACCCCGTGGGGTAAGTCGCTCAGCACATACGGGTGGTCAATTCGAGTACCAAGGCTTCCCGGACACGGCTCCCGTTGGCAAGACATGAACCTCACCACTTGGGAAGACTGGTACTCCGAAGTTGAACGAAATTTGCGTGAACTCCAGGCCACGTCCGATCAAGTGTTTATTTGTGGACTATCCATGGGTGGTTCGCTGGCCCTTCGGCTCGCCCAACAGCACGGTGAGGAAATTTCCGGCCTCGTATTAGTCAACCCGGCCGTTCACTCCGAACGCCCCGAACGGCACGTACTCCCAATTATCTCCAAGTTTGTTAAGGCATTCCCAGGGATTTCCAACGATATTGCTAAACCCGGACAAGACGAAGTGGCCTACACAAAGATACCCCTTAAAGCAGCCCACTCACTTGCGCAGTTGTGGAAAAACATCAAAACTGACATAGCAGAGGTGACCCAGCCCGTATTGCTGTTTCGTAGCTTGGCTGACCACCTTGTTGAAGCATCCAATGCGCAATGGATCCTCGACCATATTTCCAGCACTGACAAGAAAGAGGTGCTCCTTGAAAATTCCTTCCACGTTGCGACGCTCGATTACGACGCCGAAATCATTGAAACCATGAGCGCCGACTTCATTAAAAGTCACGTCAGGGTCGAGCCGGATCTCACCCCATGACAATTACTCCGCCGGACCCAGAAGATGCTCAAGAACCCGAAGAAAAGGACGCGGCTTGGGAATCAATCGTTGCCGATCTCAGTGGGCAAATTGATTTGGGACCCCACTTCCGAAATGATCCGACCCCACAAGAACTCATACCCCAACCCGACTACATCGACGAGTACTTTGACGAGGGATATGAGCCTCCCGAAGCTCCGCCGCTTCGGGTTCCCACCGATGCGATTGCCCGCTTCGCGTGGGCCGGGGCTCTCGGTGGCCCAATAGTGATGCTCCTGGGTTACCTCCTCGGTCTTGGTGGCGTTATTTCAACCGCGGGTTTGGTCGCGACAATTGGAGGATTTGCTTTCTTGATTTCGCGCCGAGACGAACACATTCCACCCGGCGAAGACTTTGGCGATGGCGCTGTCGTCTAATTTTCTGATGAGAACTTGATGCGGGCAAGATCTGCCGCACCCACAATCCCGGCCTTATTTCCTAACTCGGCAACGTGAATTTTGGGAATCGGCCGGTACTGCTTACCAATTATTCGGTCGGCGAGAGATGCTCGGGCACTGGGCAAAAAGAATTCGCTGGCTTCACTCGCTCCACCACCGATCACAAATATTTGCGGATCCAGAATCGCACTCAGACTGGCCAGCCCCCGGCCAAGCCACTCCCCAAGTCGATCCAAGACTTCAATTGCAACCGGGTCGCCTAACTGCGCCGCATGAGTCACGTGTTCGCCTTGGACCCCTTCAGGGGTTCCGTCACCGAGGGACAACAGCACCTGGGCATCAAAAAGTCTTTCTGTTGCCATGGCGCGCGCATCTCGTACCAGCGCATTGCCGCTTGCGTACTGCTCCCAGCAACCCTTGCGCCCACAGCCACACAGACGCCCGTTCGCGACAGCGCCCATATGACCCACTTCACCGGCTGCTCCATGTGAGCCACGAAAGAGCTCACCGCCGAGCACAACTCCCCCGCCAATCCCAGTCCCAATCGTCACTGCGACAACGTCGCGGAAGCCCTCTCCGCCGCCAAAGCGCGCTTCGCCCCAGGCTGCAGCATTTCCATCATTTTCAACACGTACGGGCAAGCCGGTCGAATCTTCCAAAAGTGCCGCCACCGGGACGTCGGCCCACTGCAGATTGGGTGCATATAAAACTGTGGTGCTGCCCGCATCAACCGGACCGGCCACGCCAACGCCGATTCCGATGATTGCGTCGTCCACCTGGGAAATCGTTTCAGTGATCACCTGGGAAACAACTTCTAAGACACTGGACGCATCCGCGCGCGGGGTCTTCTTCCGCACCTTCGCCAAGATCTCGCCCTGGTCATTGACGATCCCAGCCAGAATCTTGGTGCCACCGATGTCGACCCCAACGCTGATTCCCACGGACGCAACCATAGCGGCGGCAACAACAGCGAACCTCGCCTATGAACGAATAATCGGTAGCCACCTAATCTCATCTGCGGATACTTTCCCACCGGCGCCATTTAGCCGGCCACTTGCAACTGAGACGCCACCCAACTCAGATCCCATCAGCCCCGATCCCATCAGCCCCGATCCATTGAGGCCAATTCCATTAAACAGTGCGAGCAACGGGGCGATATCCAGTCTGGCCATTTCACTCGGGATCAAATCGGTAATCGATTCAGGTGCCCCCACCGAGATCAACCAACTGCCCAGATCGTTGACCGATGCGTCTTCTTTACCGGGCTCACTCATGATCTTGGCCACTCGCTTTCATCGACAGTAAAATCGATCGTCATCTTATTTTTAAACAATTGCACGACCCCAGGTTCCATCCGAGAACATGCGGCCGGCAATTCGACGAAATGCCGCACACCACCAAGATCAAGTACAAGATGGTTGCGCAGAATCCCCACAGCTAATTCCGTGCTTCCCACACCTTTCCATTTTAACTGGAACGAAAAGATGGACCGTTCCCGTTCAACCAGCGTCCCGGTGTCCTTAAATACCTTTACCGATTCGTATCGTGATTTCCATTTGGTGGACAGTGGCTTGCGAGCAGAGGTTGGCCACGCCCTTTGCAACTGGAGGGCATCACAGCCAACACCGACAAGAGCCAACTGGGTGAGCGATCTGAACAACGCTTTAGGGCTTGGTCGATATTCGGTAAAATTCAATTGAAGTTGCGATCCAGTTACCCGAATGAGCGCCCGGTCGATCATGGTCATCAAATCCATCAGGTGAACTCGTCCCTCATTTTTGCCCAGCCCGCACCAGATGGCGAATTCTTCCGAATCGATTTGGCTCAGAGCCAGGTGAATGGATTCAAGGTCACTCACCGCTTGCGCCAGCTGGTTCACAGATGCAAAATCAACTTGCTGTCGATCGGACAGAAGTGAAAAAACGCCCCGAGAAAGGTTCAGGCCGTCGAGCACACCCGGTGTTGGAGTGAAGAACCCAAATGGTGCAGAGAGTGCACTGATCAATTGCACTAATGCGTCCGGGGTTGACCCTGGCACGCCTTCTGGTTCAACACCACAAGTGACGCGAAGGTCAGAGTGCACTTCCGCTGCCCGATTCCACTCGCGCTTTAAGGCCCTTTAATGCTGTGTCCACAATAACTTTTTCTGCTTTACGTTTGAGCATCCCAATCATGGGGATCTTCACGTCCACCTGCAGTCGGTAGTGAACAGTGGTGGTTCCATTGCCGCTGTCGGTCAATTCATATTCGCCGTCCATCGCGGTCAGCATTTCAGCCGTGGTCAAGGTCCAGGTAACTTTCCTGTTCCCGTCCCAGTCGTATTCCAATTCATATGTGTCTTTAATCGGACCGGATGCGAGGGAAAAGCGAGCATCGGCTGGGCGGTCATCATCTTCGTATTTACTCAGAACCGTGACTGCCGTAATTCCATCACTCCATTGCGGGTAGGCAGGCAAGTCCGCTATTACGTCCATTATCTGTGCGGGGGTTGCACTGATGGAAATACTAGATTCGGTCTGCTCAGCCATAGGGGCACGGTACTCCACCTCCTTGGACGAGCGCACCGAGATGAAAAATCTTGCTCTCACACGTCAATTGTGAACGGAACCTTTCGGCTGTGAAAATGGCCGACATTGATGCACTCAGTTTCCCCGATCCGCATCCGGGAGCGCTGTGGTTGGTGCACGTGACCAAAAAAATGGTACTTCGGAGAAAATTTTTCGATATATCTGGTGATCGCCACGGAACCAATTTCGAATCTTCGCGCCACCGTGTCGTAGTTGAGTAACGGATTAAGTGGTGGAATATGCGTGAAAAGAATGTCCACCGGACCCAAGCCAAAAAGTTTCTCGCCATAGATTTCTGGCTCTAATTCATAGGGGGTTCGCATGGGGCTTGTTAACCCGCCGCCTAAAAAACCCCACTTTTGGCCATTCATCTGGATTACTTCACCATCGAGTACTCGATGCTGCGGACGAAGGTAGGTGGGCCATAGCGCCGGGACGTCCACATTGCCGTACGTCAACAACGCAGGCGTCGGAATCGCCGCAAACATCACTTCATATTGCTCACAAACTTTCTCCTGCAGAACTTGCGCCCGTTCCTGTTGGTCGGTTACCCCAATCCCACGCCAGGCATTCGCACTGAACTCTCGAGCTTCATCAAAACGATTGGCTGTGCGCAGCGAGATATATGTCTTCGCGTAGTCCACACCGAACAATTGTGCATAAATGCCTTGCTCCGGTTCGTCATAATCCAAGAAAAGGATCAGATCCCCCAAACAAATGAATACATCGCAATCCTGCGCGGCACTTTTTATTGCGTGGCTCGCACCATGGACGTCGCTGACAATGTTTAACCGCACGCACGCCCCCTATTCACAGTGAGTTCTCAAGTGAGTCCTTGAGTCCCCAGATCGTCCGTTTCCACGCGAGTACGTGCCGCTCGCGCAGCTTGTGTATTTGGCGCTGCTCGCGAACAGAATTCGTGACCGCGCGAGGCACAATTTCGCTGCCGGCTCTCGTGGGGGCAGCTCGCAGGTAGTAGTGCACAATCGTGGCGGCTGGCCCAGAAATTTCCGACGCGCAAGGTTCCAACCAAATCTCGCTGGACCCCACCAAGGAGCCGCTCACAGTCCAACGCAAACCCATATTTCCGCGGTCCCCGTATACTTTCAGCGTCAGATCAGGCCACCACCGACGCCACGTGGAGGAGTCTCCCACCACCGCGATCACCGCGGTGACTGGTGCATAGATCACGGTGTCGTCGGCAATATCTATAAGGCAGTGATCAAAATCCTGATTCATGGGCGAGGCCCATCAACGCCAACCCGCTGCTTGCCACTCACCCCCTCAGGATAGCCCAAAATTGAATTTCCACATTCGTAGCGCCGTCGAAGGATTTGGCGTAGTTTAGTGACCGGATTCACAGATCCGAAGAAATTTTTGCCCCTGGCCTGAGGAAAGGAAAATCCGCATGTTGACCGAATTTACCGTTGAGGCGATGGTTCCCGCACCGACAACCGGAAACCTCACCGATCATGTACTGGAAAATGCGCGCAGCAACCCGGCCCAAGTAGTGTTTTCAGTGCAACGTGGCGACGCTTGGGTGGGAATCACGACGGCTGAATTCCTCGAACAGGTTCAAGGCGTGGCCAAGGGCATGATTGCTCAAGGAGTGCAGGCGGGTGAACGTGTGGGCGTTATGTCCCGAACCCGCTTCGAGTGGACTTTGGTCGACTACGCCATTTGGTATGCCGGTTGCATTGGCGTCCCGATCTATGAAACTTCATCAGCCGAGCAGGTCCAATGGATCCTCAACGACTCCGGCGCAGTCGCCCTTTTCTGCGAACGCCAGGAAAATAAGATTGTCTTTGACGAGGTGGCGGCGGATACACCCGACGTTACTCGGGTCTGGGTCTTTGACGATAAGTGCATTGAGACACTCATTACCGAGGGTGCGCACGTAAGCGATGAGGAGCTTGAGTCTCGCCGAGCAACCCTTAACCCGGACTCGATCGCGACGATTATTTACACCTCGGGCACCACCGGCCGCCCCAAAGGTTGCATGTTGACTCATAAGAATTTCATGTTTGAAGTGGATAATGTTGTTGAAGGTCTCATGGACGTTTTCCGTGCGGAAAACTCTTCCACATTGCTTTTCTTGCCGATCGCACACGTTTTTGGCCGCGCAATTCAACTCGGATGCGTTCGCTCCCAGGTCCGCTTGGGGTACGCCCCGGATGTGAAAGATCTCCTCCCCCTGCTGGGATCTTTCCAGCCCACATTTGTTCTTTCAGTTCCACGCGTGTTTGAAAAAATATTTAATTCCTCCCAGCAAAAAGCGATTGCTGGCGGCAAAGGCAATATTTTTGATAGCGCATCCAAGGTCGCGATTCAATACAGCGAGGCACTTGATGACGGCGGGGCCGGCTTGGGGCTCAAAGTCAAGCATGCCCTGTTCGACCGCCTTGTTTACGGAAAGATTCGTGCAGCCATGGGTGGCAAAATTGAATGGGCGGTTTCCGGTGGAGCACCCCTTGGTGCACGCCTCGGGCACTTCTTTCGCGGCATCGGAGTCACAATTCTGGAGGGCTACGGGTTGACCGAGTCATCTGCGGCAAGCACCCTGAATCGACCTGAGGCGATCAGTATTGGCACGGTGGGGCAGCCCTTCCCCGGTTCCAGTGTGCGAATCGCGGCCGACGGTGAAGTGATGCTCAAAGGAGACCACATCTTTTCCGGGTACTGGAATAACCCCACCGCAACTGCCGAAGCAATCGAGCCTGACGGTTGGTTCCATTCCGGAGATATCGGTGAGATCGACGACCGAGGTTTTGTCCGCATTACCGGGCGCAAGAAGGAACTAATCGTCACGGCCGCGGGTAAGAATGTCGCACCTGCCGTACTTGAAGACCGGCTACGCGCCCACTTCCTCGTGGGTCAGTGCATGGTGGTGGGTGACGCCCAGCCATTCATTGGCGCCCTGATCACCCTTGACCCTGAAGCTTTGCCCGTGTGGTTGGCGCAGCAAGGTTTGAGTGAGTCGACACCACTGTCCGAGCTCGTTCATAATGAAATAATTCAGAGCGAAATCCAAGGGGCGGTCGATAGCGCGAACAAGGCGGTTTCTGCCGCCGAGTCGATCAAAAAGTTCACAATCTTGGAAACCGACTGGACTGAAGAGGGTGGTCAGATGACTCCCTCACTCAAACTCAAGCGCAATGTTGTCTTCAAAGAGCATGAGGCAGATATTGCCGCTATCTATTCATAGGTCAGGCGACTCTGGATTGATAGGTGTAGCGGGATTAGCCGACCACTCGGCCGATGCCGCTAAACCTGGAGTTGTACCAAGGACCCATGACGCTCGTAATGAGTACGCCGCTACTTGGGTTTGCCGCGTGCACCATTTTCCCGTTACCAATGTACAGACCCACGTGGTGTGCTCCTTTACCAAAGTAGAACACCAGGTCTCCTGGTTGAGCTTGGCTCAACGGAACCCTGCGGGTGGTGGAGTATTGGGAGCGGCTGTAGTGCGGAAGCGAGACCCCCGATTGACGCCAGGCCTGCATGGTGAGTCCAGAGCAGTCAAATGCGCTGGGACCACTTGCCGCGGCGACATAGCGTTTTCCGACCTGTGCAAGTGCGTACTGCATAACGCGGGCAACCCGCCCGCTGCCGGTAAAGCCTCCACCGGAGGAGCCTGCACCAGAACTCAATTCGGCTTTAGCAGCCCGCGCGGCCTCTAGCGCGGCGGCCCGCTCACTCGCGGCCATGGCCGCAATCCGACGACGTTCCTTAACTTCTAGATTGGCCAGTACGGCTTTTGCTTCGCGGTAGCGGTCATTAGCATCGGACTTTGCGTCACCCATCTGCGAGCGGACTTTCTTGGCCGCGCCTTCTTTGTCCTGCATGGCCGCCTCGGTTTGCGCTAAGCGCAGCCGGGTGGTCTGGCTGCCCCGGATCGCAGACGCTTGCCCTTTTTGAACCTGGTCGAGGGCAGCTGCTTGGGAAAGAAATTGATTGGGGTTCTCCGCAAGAAGAACCTGAAGGGATGTGTCGATCCCACCGGATGTATAGGTGGCTCGAGCTAGGTCGTCGACCGAACGCATGATCTTGTTGAGTTCCTTGCGTTCGCGCTTAGCTTTAGCTTTGAGGGTGTCCAGTTCCTTTTGGATCCCACCGAGTTTGTTGCGTGCATTGTTGTAGCGCTCATTGGCCGCTTCGGCTTTACCTTGTAAATCCATGACTTTCATGCGGACTTCTTGCAGGTTCGGTGCGGCTTGGGCCGGCGCCGCCACAAATCCCGGGATCAGTAAGGCTGCGATCGCTACAGCGATTCCGCTGACGCGAAATGCTTTCTGCTTCACAAGTTCTCCTGTCGCGATCCGTCCGTGGTCCCACTTATTGGCTTTCGGACGCCCCAAGGTCTCGATTCGTTCCAATAATGTAACAGATTGGTGACAATCGGGCCTCCGATGGCACCAAAATTGACTCACCCAAAGGGTTAACCCACTTTCGTGGTGGGTGAGACCAGACGCAGGGGCGGGACCAGGCCCGATTGGGCCAATACCCCCAGGGCGGCCACGTGCTCATCCGCCACTTCCGGGGACCGCAAGAATTCTGGTTCACCCAGAAGCACCGTGACCACGCAATCACCACAAGCTGGACCCGCTACCACACATGTACCGCAATCAATAACCATG
>CAJIYV010000072.1 GCA_905181745.1 uncultured Actinomycetes bacterium
ACCGAGCGAGGTCATGACGCCAACGGTTCTCGAGAACACTTTTGGTGCTCGCATGGAAGTTCTTGAGCATCTCGGCATGCGCGTCGTCGTGGATGAAGCTCCGACTCCCTTGACTCCAAGAATGAGGCGTTGACATGGAGACCCTTCTAGAGCCTTTGGGCTATGCCTTTTTTCAGAAGGGACTATTTGTGGCCAGTCTGTCTGGTGCACTGTTGGGACTGATCGGCGTCTATATCGTGTTGCGCGGCATGAGCTACCTGGGCCATGGTCTGTCGCACTCAATTTTCGGGGGTTTCGCGGCGATGCAGTTATTCGCTGCCCAGTTTTACGCCATCGGCGCCGGGCTGTGGGGGGTTGCATCGGCTCTTGCGATCACGACTATCACCAAACGCAGCCGGGTGGGAGCTGACGCCGCCATCGGTGTTATCACCATTGCCTCATTTGCCCTTGGAGTCGCACTGTTCGCAAAATTTGGCACGAGTGGGCCATCTTTTGAAAATGCACTCTTCGGCAGCATCCTTGGCAT
Source organism: uncultured Actinomycetes bacterium (assembly GCA_905181745.1). Taxonomy (GTDB): domain Bacteria; phylum Actinomycetota; class Actinomycetes; order S36-B12; family S36-B12; genus UBA4592. The sequence continues at coordinate 527 of CAJIYV010000072.1, forward strand.
CAGCACCGGCCAGATCGTGGGCCTAATTGCTGTGTCATTCCTCACGACAGCTTTCGTCCTATTGCGCTATCGGGCGCTGCTGTTTAGCACCTTCGACCCAGACGTGGCAGCTGTATCAGGGGTCAATGTGGGTCGCATCGAGGCCGCGCTGATGGTGGTGCTCTCGCTGGCAATCCTGGCGACGCTAACAGTTATTGGCGTAACGCTTGTGGCAGCCATGCTCGTGATTCCGGCGGTTGTAGCGAGGATGCTGACCGATTCGTTCGGCCGCATGCTGGCTTTCAGCACAGTGATTGGCACGCTGTGTGGTCTGATCGGGATGTACGTCAGCTACTACGCCGGCGTCCCGTCCGGAACCATGATCGTTTTGGTGGGAGCGGCACTGTTCATTGTGGTGCTTTTGGCAACTGGCGGACGGGGACTGCGACGGTCCGCCGGGTTGGACAGCCACTCAGAAGAGACGGTCGCCGAGAAATCTGCGTAAATAAAAGTTGCCTACACATTGGCTCGTGGGGTGAGTGACGGGACTTGAACCCGCGGCATCTGCGACCACAACGCAGCGCTCTACCAGCTGAGCTACACCCACCATGCTGGTCTAAACATTTATGATTTTTCGACCAGCCGGTAAAGCATATCGGCTGGAGATTCGGCTGGAGATTCGGCTGGTTTGTGGCGTCCGCGATTGCTCGCAGGAAGTGCTCACATTCATCGCCCGGATCCTCGGGGAGAGCATCCCAGGAGTCGGGTGCGTTCTCACCAAGAATCACAGTCGGGGGATCAATAGTCCTTTTTGAGGGTTGCTTTTATGCGATTCACGCACAATTTCAGAACGCGTGAAACACGGTTTCGTGCCAATGATTGGTGAACAAGTTACATGTGATCGACAACGTGGGAAACGCTGATGGACTTGGCGGTGTCGCCGTCGGGGCCGGGGAGGTCAACGAATACGGCTTCGCGGTAGTAGCGCAATTCGGCGATTGACTCGCGGATGTCCGCGAGGGCCCGGTGGTTGCCTGTTTTGTCCGGCGTATTGAAATACACCTTGGGGTACCAGCGGCGGGAAAGTTCCTTGATGCTGGAGACATCAATCAGGCGGTAATGCAGATATTGGTCAATGTCGGGCATGTACTTTGCGAGGAATCCGCGGTCAACGTACACGCTGGAGCCGGCAAGTTGTCCCTTTCCTTCCTCGGGAATGTGCTCCTTGATGTAAGTGAGTACTTTGTCCTGGGCGTCGGCCAATGAGAGGCCATCAGGGATTTCGGTGATCAACCCGGATTCGGTGTGCATATTGGTAACGAAGTCATCCATGTGTGCAAGTGCGGCCGCACTTGGATTAACTACAAAGCTGACGCCTGCATCGATTTCGGTGAGATCTGCTTCGGTCACGATCGCGGCGATCTCAACAATCTCGTCGGATTCGGTACTCAGGCCGGTCATCTCAAGGTCAATCCAGACCAAGCGGTCGTTTTGGGGCATGACGTGAGCCTACGCTGCTTCCAATTCCTCCGGTGGGACGGGAACGATTGCTACGGGAACTTTTGCCTTCTGCAGCACGCCGTTACTCGTAGAACCAAGGAGTGCCCCGATAGCGGCGTTACGGCCGCGGGTTCCAAGAACAATCATGACCGCATTTGTTGAGGAGTCGAGTAACGCTTGGACTGCGGGTGCTCGAACTAGATGCTCCACAACTTTGACATCGGGGTACTCCTGGGTATAGCCGGCGAGAATTTCGGCTGCAAGGCGTATTTCGTCATCGGCTACATGTTCTAGAGGAAGGGGAACTGGACCATCGGATGTAATGATCAGGTCAAATGAGGGAACATCCCACGCGTGGACGGCGACGATTTTAAAACCGTGACGGCTTGCTTCCTCAAATGCAAAATCTAGGGCGGCGAGTGAATGTTCTGATCCATCTAAGCCAACAATAATTTCAGTGGAATCTGCGTGAGGGCCTTGGCGCATTACGATCACGGGGCAGCTCGCATGTGAGGTCACTTGCGATCCGACGGAGCCCAGCAGCAGGGCCGTGAAACCGCCGCGGCCGCGCGAACCAAGGACTATAAGTTCTGCAGTGTCACTTGCCGCAAGAAGAAGCGCTTGCGGGGTTCCAATTTCAACCGCAACCTGAACATCTGCACAATCAAGATCGGCCGCAATGCGTGTTAAATCCTGCACTGCTTCGTGACGCAGGTCGTCAATCAGATCAAGGCGTGGTGGAACGGATAACCCAAACACACTTGATGCCGTGTTGGGCATGATCGAGTACGCCAGAGTGATTCCGCACCCCCAAACTTTTGCTTCGCCAACGGCCCATTGGGCCGCTTTGAGTGATCCATCCGAGCCATCCATTCCGACCACAATGCGTCCGGCAAAAGGATCAATTTCGGCGATATGTGTGCCGTGATTACCCATAGTCCAATTCTGACCCCAATTCACCTAAAGATCTAGGGGCGTTGGCCGCCAAATGTCCGTATGAGGGAAAAGATTTGACGAGATGGTGATGGGACAGGTCTGCGATGTGAACGCATGTACTAATCTAGGGGAGGGACTTGCGCGATGAAAGCTAAGCGAGGATTATTAAGCCCGAAAATTAAGTATTTGCAAGGATTTTTTTTAAATTCATTAGGAGGCGCCGGTGTCACAGACTCGCACGCCTGACCAGAAGTCAACCCGATCCCCGTTTTCCTGGAACCGGATGCGTTCCCATTTCGGTTCCGGTGCGGGGCTGCCCCCTTGGTGGGTTGAAGTGATCATTATTGGCACCGGGTACGTGCTTTATCAGGGTGTGCAGATCTTTGTCACCGGGTCAGAAGCATCCGCCGTGTCTAGGGCCGATTGGATTTGGCAAGTTCAGTCGTATCTCCACCTTAACCCCGAAGTTGCGATCAATCATTGGGTCGCAGGGAATGATTTCCTGCTGTATTCAACGGGATATTTTTACGGAATTCTACATTTCGCAGTGACCCCACTTGTCCTTATTTGGGTGCGTTTGAGGCACCACAGCCATTATGCGATGCTGCGCAACACTCTTGTGGGTACGAGTTTGGTCGCATTGCTCATGTACTGGGTAATTCCACTTGCCCCGCCACGTCTGTCCATGGGAAACATTGTCGATACTTTGCGGGTAGAAAATATTCTTTCCGCAGGCGATCCAACCGGCCCGGCATCAATGGCAAATCAATACGCCGCAATGCCGAGTTTGCATGTTGCATGGGCCATTTGGGTCGCACTCGCCCTGTATGTGTGTCTGTGCCCCCGCACGTGGCGTTGGCTTGCTTGGATTTATCCGGCCGCAACAACTTTCGTTGTGATCGGAACGGGCAATCACTTTATTGCCGATGCCCTCGCCGGAGGGCTACTCGTGTGGCTGTGCTGGTTTGTGACCTCGCGCGTTCACTCGACTTTGCAGGGCCCGCAACGGGCCCTCGAACACAGTTATTCCCAGGTCTCCTAAATCTTTAACTCTCCCTCTGAGGCCCCAACGCCAATCACGAACAAAAGTCAAGATAGGTGGCATATGCAACAATCGAGCTATGGGTGAGCCGGTGCATGTACTAGCTCCAGAGCTATCGCAGTTCTACTCGTGGCCACAGGGTTGGTGGATTCGGGCCATGATGCTACACACCCTTGATGGGGCGTATTTCGGACCCGATGGCGGCAGCAAAAGTCTGTCAAATCCGCGCGATCGGGACGTGTTACTTGAAGCACGACGCTGCGCTGACGTGGTGCTCGTGGGGGCAGCAACTATTCGGGCTGAGCGGTACCGACCCATGCGCACAAATGCCGTGGTTGCGATCGTGTCACCTTCACTAGACCTCCCGTGGGAAGAGCCACTATTTGGTGAATCAACGCACCCGCCAATTGTGTGTACAGTCAGAGGTAGCGAACCGCGCGAGGCACTTGGAGTCGCTTTGGAAATGCAAGAGCAGGGCAAAGTTCAGATCGTGCGCCTGGCCGACCCGGCAATTGATTCGCTCACCTATTTGCGCGAGCAAGGACACCAACGGATTGTGTGTGAAGGTGGACCGCGTCTATTAGAGTCATTGTTTCAATTTGTTGATGAACTTGATTTGACCACAGCACCGTTCTTGGTTGGCACTGAGCCCGTCGGTGTTCAACAAGTCCAAGGGCACACCACTAATTGGCGTCTTGATTCTTGGTGGAATGAGGATCAATACACCTACGCGAAGTACTTGCGCACACATTAGTGAGATCCCTGTAGGGCCCAAAAAACTACAGCTGCAGCTGATGCAACATTGAGTGAACTTATGGCATTAGACATTGGGATATGCACACTGTGATCGCAAGTTTCCAGGGATGCCGCAGAGAGCCCCTCACCTTCGGTGCCCAGAATCAGTGCGACCCGATCTAGCGGCCCCGCAGCAAATTCTCGTAAATCTTGGGATTCTTGGCTGCCAATATTCTGGGGTGAAATTGCGACCGTGGTAAAGCCTCGTCCTTTGAGCAGGTCGATTGAGGCCGGCCACTGAGGAATCCGGGTCCATGGCACAGTGAACACTGCACCCATGGAAACGCGGATACTTCGCCGGTAAAGCGGATCCGCGCATTTCGGCGTGATCAGAATCGCATCGATTCCAAGCCCGGCAGCTGCCCGAAAAATCGCGCCCACATTTGTGTGGTCAACAATGTCTTCAAGCACGACTACTCTTCGGGCCCCGTCCAGCACTGAATCCAAACTAAGTGGCGCAGGCCGAGTCATCTCCGCGAGCGCGCCGCGGTGAACATGAAATCCAGTCAACTCTTCAAGAATTGTATGGCTGCCCGTGAAGACGTCAATGTTTCCAAAGTCATTGTCGGAAATGCCCGGGAGCAGTATTCGCATTTTCGCAAGCCAATTATCGGCCATGAGAATCGAGACAGGGGTGTGCCCGCAGGCAACAGCGCGTTCAATTATCTTGGCGCTTTCGGCAATGTAGACGCCATTTTCCGGCTCGGATTTTCTGCGCAGTGCGACATCGGTTAAGCCTCGATAGGCAAGGAGTCGCGGATCGCCCGCTGTACTAATTGAGTGGATTGGCATTTCGCAGATTTCTGGAGGTACACATTTCTCCTAGTATGGCATTCATGGTAGCGAAATCAGCGAGTGCAGAACTCACAGCCCGGCGCGGCATGTGAGAAACCTGGCTTCGTAAATATGAAAAGGCCACGTCGCCATGTCTTGCGGCGTAACTTGTTAAACTGAAGGGCCCGAACTCACCAGAAGCGGTCCTAGATGAAAGTCAGCGGCTCAAGTTGATGGTTCACGACTGACAAGGTCAGCTATCTGCTACGAGGAATGCAGCAAGCACGGCACAGTTTCATGGCAGGCACCCATCCCGGGAGTAGTCGACCGCACATTTGCTGCCTCGTTCTTACCTAATGGGAGGTCATCGCGCAGGTCCCGGTCGAGCTGGGCGACCTTGTGAACCCTGCGCGCTCTGTGGATCGGTCATGGCTTCGCCGGCAGAGGAGTTGCGCGCGGTTGCGGTCCCTGTGAAGCAACCCAAGATGTACGGGTATTCATCATTTATCACGTAATGATAGATCTTTTGCTTTTTGCCGTTAAATTTTACCTTCGCAGTCCGCCCGTGACATTTATCAAGTTGGCTATTTGTGAGAAAGTTTCCTGATCTATTACGAACGATATAAATGCCAAAGCCGTCATCTGCATAGCCCCACAAGGTTGAAGTGTTCGGTTTCGTGTCGAAGGTTTTGACCGCACATTTGGACCCTGAGTGGTAGTGGTAATTAGATTGGTTTGGGTGACCTTCGCAACCATCGAGAACTTCGTGTGCCCGAGCATCGTTCCCTTTTCCATCCATTGCGTTGAACACGGTCACACCGTTGAGAGCCGTGGCCACCCCAGCAAAAGGCAGGCACGACACCTTGTTCGCAGGTTTGGGCTTTAGTGGAATCCGAATTGTGCTCTTTGCGGCGGTGGGCACTCCGGGGTTCCGATCGTATTGATTCAGCGTGGGGTCATTAGACACAGGAAAATTTCCTGTATACCCAATCGTTGGTACTTGGCTTGTGGACAGAGTGCGCCATCGGGCAGACTTTCGCTGATTATATTGTGCGTCAGGCCACAGATTCTTCCCAGCAAGAGTTCCTAGTGACTGCTTTTTTGGCAAACTCCACGTGTTTCCACTGATCCACGGGACATCGTCGATCGCTCCCGGCGCGTTGGGATTTCCTGCCCGACACGTATATGTGTAGTTCTTCTTAGCCCCTGAAACTGAATTATTTCTATCCCCTAGTGGCAACGTGTCTACGTCTGGACTTGCTAGTGCCGACCCTGTATTGAACGCGAAAATCATAATTCCGGCGGCAAAAAATCCTAGTGACTTTTGCATGTTCTCTCCTCGAGTAGACAACTTAACGCAACGTAGAAGACCACACTGTGTGTGATCCGTGCTTGTCCCGCGCTTCCCAGAGTAACCCGCCCGCCACGTGAAATATCGGGCCTTCGAGCTGCGAGCGCGGCTGAGTAGTGAAGTAACGGCTTACCTAGAGCGTGAATCGCCTCTTTGTCGCCACGCGGTGAGGGCTCCGGTTGCCCATAGGGCCCAGATCACGAGTAGCGGCTGGAAGAGCAAACGGACTAGCCGAGCAACATTTGAATCAAGTCCGAATGCATCTCGACCCTCGACGAACTGCCAAATGTTCCCCGGAAAGATCACGACAAAGAACGCGGCAGTTACCCACCCGACTAGTGGCCGCCATTTACTGGGCGCCACTATGAGTGCGCTACCGAGTACTAGTTCACACACGCCAGAAACGAAAATGACTAATTCAGGGGCTGGCATCCACGGTGGAACCTGCGCAAGAAATTCGCTTGTTGACACAAAGTGTCCAAGCCCAGCGACGATTAAAAATATCCCTAACCCGAGGCGACCTATCGCGGTGAGCATGTACCAAGTGTGTCATCACCTAGCTTTTGATAGATCGTGGCTTGCGAAACTCAGATCACCTCCTAACATATGAACATGAATTTTCTTTCGCGCGGTAAGCACTTTCGCAGTGGTCTGGTGGGGGATACACCACAGTGAAGGCGGATTCGTGCATTCTTGTGATCGGTGACACCGACGTGGGTCGTCGAGTGTGTTCAGCCTTGAGCGCGCGGGGAATTCGAACACTGCATCTTGGAGATCCCACCGACAGCGAACTTTCTTCGGCGTTAACACCCGAAGTTGAAGGTGTCGCTGTAATGTTGCACGACGACATCAGAGCCCTGCGATACAGCTTGATCGCAGAGCACCTTCGACCGGGAATCCGCTTGTTTGTGGGGATGTTCGATCGAACAGTTCGCCAACAACTGGAGTCAACAGTCACCAACTGCGTTGTTTTATCCCCGGCAGCGATTAGCGTACCGACCATGGTTGCGGCAGCAATTGCTCCGGGCGTTGCTTCGATCCGGCGCCGTGATCAGATCGCTGATCGTTCTTGGGTATCTATATCAACTGACGAAACTACGAGCATTCAACCGTGGAAAATCCCCTTCAGGCTCCGCGTACGTGGAATCCGCGGCATCGCCCTAGGCCAATTTCGCTCCTATGATGCGGGCTCGACAACCCTACTCGCCGGAGCTTTCGGTCTCGTGCTCATTATTGCCATTGACACTCTCGTCGGTTTGACGCATGCGAGTGGCCTTCGTGCTCTTTATGACGCGACTCGAACTGTTGCAACTATTTCCTCCCCGGACCTTCCAGATTCTGCTGCAGTGCTGATCTGGGCAACAATTGCGGCAATTATTGTCATGGGATTCACCGCGATGTTCGCGGCGGGAATTGTAAATCATCTTTTGTCTGGTCGGCACGTGACTTTGGTAGGGCGCCGGGTTGTGCCACGTAGTGGGCACGTGGTTGTGGCAGGCATGGGGCAAGTGGGACTTCGACTCGCTCAGGAGTTGCGCAGCATCGGTGTGGCGGTGGTAGGGATTGAACGCGATCCACAAGCGCCTGGGCTAAGCATCGCGAGAGCCAGTAAAGTGCCGGTAATCATTGGGAACGCTTCTTCGCAAGATGCTCTCAAAAGAGCGGGTGCATCTCGAGCCATCGCCATCGTTGCTGCGGGTAGTGAGGAGCGAGAAAATATTGCCGTTGCGGTCACGGCGCTAGCTGGACGCTCAGGTGCCCGAGTTGTTCTGCGGGCCGGTTCTGATGATGCGATCACGGAAACGAAGTCACTTTTTCAGATTGGTTCGGTGATTGACGTGAACGGCCTGACGGCGGTATTCGTCGCGGAGAGCATGATCGGAAGTAAGCCCTATGTAGTTTTCCCCACCGAGACAAGTTTTGAGTCAATCGATACACAGACCGGTGAAGTGTCAGATCTGGGGTCTGCTCCTGCCCGGTGCGACTGCGTCCTATAAAAAAGCAGCGATGACAAGCAGGGGAGTGGGAATGCAAGTTGGGGTGGCAAAGTATCCGGATGGCTCCTCGCCCAGCAAGTGCGCCCGGAGGGACTCGAACCCCCAACCTACCGGGTCGCACCACAGCGTCCGGTGACGTCCATTGGCATAGGAAATCCCTCACAGATATCGCAAAATCGTCCCATCAAGTGCACTGGTGTCCAGGCATGGGTTAGTGCAGGGTTAGTGCACTAAATAAGTGTCTCGCTCAACCGAACAAGCCGGCATACTGACGTCATGAGCAAGGCCACACGCAACAAGA
>CAJIYV010000073.1 GCA_905181745.1 uncultured Actinomycetes bacterium
ACAACCTTATGCGAAACCCTTAGTGCCCGTCGAACTGCGCACTATCAATTCGGTGGGCAACTGGGTTACCCGGTCGTTGCCGCGTCGCGAATCAGACCCCGCGAGTTGTTCCAACAGGCATTCTCCCGCCTTTTTCCCGAGGTCGGCCACAGGTTGCGCAATCGTTGTAAGGCCAAGATAGGACGACATAGGGTGGTCGTCGATTCCGATGATTGACACATCGCGTCCTGGCTCAAGTCCATGGGCACGTAGTGATCGAATTGCGCCGAATGCCATTTCGTCTGACATTGCGAAAACTGCTGTTGGAGGATTTGGTTGATTCAGGAGGGCATCCATTCCATTTTCCCCACCCTCGATGGTGAAGTGTCCCGACACCTCGAGCATGGGGTCTTCCACTAGAGCGAATTCAGCTATGACGGATCGGTAACCACGTTCACGTTGTGAACCGGCGGTAAGGCGTGCCGCAGCCGACTTGCCGGATATGAGCGCAATCTTCGAGTGACCCAAAGAAACCAAGTATTCCGTTGCCTTTCGTGCCGCAGCGACGTCGTCAATTACGAAGCAATCAACTCCCGGGGTTACTCCACCAATCATTACCGTGGGCATGCCTAGGTTCACAATTGGCTCAAGGTCCGGATCTTGGGGTGGCAGAGCGACAATAAGTATTCCGTCAACTCGTCGACGGATTCGCGCCGTCGGCGGGATTCGCGAAACTCTGCTTTGATGCTCACCAACGTTCATTAATAGCAGATCCAGATCTGCATGCTGCATGACCGATTCCGCACCAGCGATCACTTCAGAGAAAAACCAGCGAGCAATATGGGGAGTAACAACAGCAACTGAACCGGTTCGCCCCGATGCCAAGCGAGAGGCGCTCGGAGAAATTACGAAATCCAAACCCGCAGCAACCTCTTTGACCCGCTCACGGGTTGCATGGTCGACATTGGGCAACCCACGTAGCGCCCGCGACACAGTTGCCGTAGAAACACCGGCGGCTGCTGCAACATCTCGAATTGTGATTCCCATGCCCACGCCCTTCCGGGTGTGAGCGTATACACCCGGACGGGCGTCAATCATGAAAATTCAGATATCACGTAGTTTTTAGTCGAAGTGCCTTGTTTCCATCGTTAGAACCAACACCAATCAGTCCCGGGTCACCTTCGCCACACTCAACTATATTTTTTGCGCGGCATGGCCCCATTTCAAGACCGTAGTAGTACGTGCCCTTGCGGCCAAGCTCGGCACTAATGGTGAATTCACCATTTTTGCGAATGGTCGTGCACGCAGCCTCAAGGACCTGTGAGGGCCAGCCTCCATCAGTGGCTGGCTTGGTCGCGTATCGAGAAAGGCACACAATATTTTCGCCCTTCGTCCAACTCTCGAGATTCTTCCGGGCACTTTTACTGAGATTTCCCGTGAAAGTAGCAGTCTCACTCGAAGGAACTTTCTTGGCATTGACTTTCATGCACGCATAGTCCTTATCTCGGCCATCTTGTGCACACACCGACTTTCTTGGCTTCGGCGGATCGGTGGCCGGGGCCACGGCTGGAACCACAAACGGCACCAAAAGAGCTGCCGATGCGAGTCCGATAATTTTCTTCATAAAAGGCTTCATAGTGCGAGTGTCACACAATTATGCGTTTCCCAGCCTCAAAACAACCCCGTCAAGTAAATCTTTTTCACTGACCAACACCCGCGTAAAGCCAAGCATCCTCATCGATTCTCTCAATACCAAGGCTCCACCGCCGATCACGTCCACTCGACCGGGGTGCATAAACCCAAGTTTTGCACGTTGTACGCGGGTCATGTTCAGCAATTCGTCGGTGACTGCGTCGACCTCTTCCATGCTTAGCGCGGATCCATGAATCAGGTCGGCGTCATATTCGTGCAGTCCCAGTGCCATGGCAGCAACCGTTGTCACCGAACCGGCAAGGCCAATGAAAGTAGTTTCAGCCTTAATCGGGAACGTTCTTCCAATTAGTTCGATGTGATTCCTGATGTCCCCGGTAGCTGCCTCAATTTCCTGCCGGGTCGGCGGATCAGAATACAAGTGTCGCTCGGTCATGCGAACACATCCAATGTTCACGCTCTCTGATACCAAGGAGTGATCAGGCAGAGTCGTTACGAATTCAGTTGAACCGCCCCCAATGTCGGATACAAGTACCGATCCGGACACGTCCAGCCCGGACAACGCACCCCGATAAGAAAGCTCAGCCTCCTGATCTCCGCCGATTACTTCTGGCTCAACACCCAAAATTTCTTTCACCCCAGCAGTAAAAGCATCACGATTTGACACGTCGCGTGATGCTGAAGTCGCGATGAACCGAAGTTCTTTGATCTCGTATTGCATTAACAACTCTGCGTACTCACGGCATGCCGCGAAAGTTCGCTCAAGGGCCGTGTCTCTGAACTCCCCTGTGGCATCGACCCCTTCGCCCAACCTGACGGTACGCATTTCTCGCAGGTGGTCCGTGACCGTGTTGCGGTCAACTGCTGCAATCAACAAACGAATAGCGTTGGTGCCACAATCAATCGCGGCGAATGTTGGCACTAGCTCAGACACGAGTTTTGCTTCCACCACGGAGACAGCATGGCAAGCGCCCGGTCGCCCAATGGGTTGACACCGGGGCCGCAAGCGAGTGACTGCGCAATCAATACGTGCAGGCATTTAACCCGGCGTGGCATCCCGCCCGCACTAATCCCTTTTAACTCAGGGACGATACCGAGTGCCTCTCGGTCGCGTAGATAACGCTCGTGAGCGGCTTGGTATTGGCCAGCAAGTTCAGGGTCTTGTGCCAAGTCGGCTTCCATCTCACGCATCAGACCAGTGCTCTCTAGAGTTCCAATCGCCCCAGCGAGCCTGGGGCAAGTGAGGTAATAGGTGGTGGGGAACGGGGTACCGTCGGGCAGGCGAGGTTCGGTTTGGACGACGAGTGGGGCAGTGCACTCGCAGCGCGCTGCAACCCGAAAACAACCACGTGCTGACCGACCAAGCTGTTGACCAACTAGTTCAAGTTCTTCCGGTGAGATCTCAACCACTGCTTGGCTCAACTGCATCGTCGGCTTCAATTAGCGCACCCCAGAGCTTGCTGTACCAGTTAGGTTCAATCTCGGCAGCTTCCGCGGAAATAGTTTCGGCAGCTGGTCGCCCATCAGCACCCAGCGCGACATAGCCGATCTCACCTGGCATGACAAAATGCAACCTTCGCCTTGCTTCTGCAGCGATGTAGGCGGGGTCAGCCCAGCGCTGTTGCTCCAGTTGGAGTCCATCAACACTTTCTTGGGCCACTTCAATCTGTGCCTCAAGGGCTGCAATCTCGGCTCGCTGGCCAAACCAATTGCGCACCGGCACTGCCAGAATCACCCCCAACAGGACGACTGTGACAAGGAGCGCCAAAGCCCGGCCCGTTAGGGAGCCGTAACTGTGATCCTTTGGTTCTGGCACGAGACAATAGTCACACGGTCTAAGCGCAAATGCGCTTAGGCACCGCCGCCAAAACGTGGGAATGCGCCCTTACCCGCATAACTCGCGCTGTCATCGAGCTCTTCCTCGATCCGGAGAAGCTGGTTGTATTTGGCCACTCGTTCACTGCGGGCAGGTGCACCAGTCTTGATCTGACCACAGTTGACCGCAACTGCGAGGTCGGCGATTGTTGTGTCCTCGGTTTCGCCAGAACGGTGAGACATCATGGATGAGTACCCATTGCGGGTCGCCATCGAGACCGCGTCAAGTGTTTCGGTGAGCGAACCGATTTGATTGACTTTAACCAATAGCGCGTTAGCAGCACCTTCTGAGATTCCCCGCGCCAAGCGTGCCGGATTAGTAACAAAGAGGTCGTCACCCACGAATTGCACCCGGTCACCAATCGCATTGGTCGCATGGATCCAGCCCGCCCAATCATCTTCGGCCAGAGCATCTTCAATTGAGACCAGCGGGAAGTCAGCCAAAAGTGATTCGTAATACGCCGTCATCCAAACAGATGAGCGAGCAGCGCCTTCGAAGGCGTACGAGCCATCGGTGTAAAACTCAGTTGACGCAACGTCCAGTGCCAGTGCGATGTCGCTGCCTACTGTGAAACCAGCAGTCTCAATTGCAGTAACAATCAGATCAAGTGCCGCACGGTTATTGGGCAGATCTGGAGCGAAACCTCCCTCGTCTCCTAAACCGGTTGCGTAACCATTCTTTTTCAAGACTGACTTCAATGCGTGATAGACCTCGGTGCCACTGCGCAACGCCTCAGAAAACGTTGTTGCCCCGATGGGCGCGATCATGAACTCCTGGATATCGACACCAGTGTCAGCATGTGCACCGCCATTGAGAATGTTCATCATGGGGACGGGAAGTAGGTGCGCGTTAGGGCCGCCCAAGTATTTGAATAACGGCAATTCGGCGGAAAGCGCCGCGGCCTTAGCGACTGCAAGGGATGCCCCCAAGATTGCGTTCGCGCCAAGCCGGCTCTTATTTGGCGTCCCATCAAGATCAATCATGACCTGGTCAACGGTTCGCTGGTCATCTGCAGACAAACCAATTATCGAATCAGCAATTTCACCTTCGACCCCTGCGACTGTCGCCAAAACACCCTTACCTCCATACCGAGAACCCCCATCGCGCTTTTCAGCCGCCTCAAAGGCTCCGGTTGAAGCGCCCGAGGGGACAGCCGCCCGCGAAACAGTGTCGTCATCGAGGAGAACCTCAACTTCAACAGTGGGATTACCCCGAGAGTCCAGAATTTCACGCGCAATTATTGCTTCAATGACCGCCATGGGCGCAAGCCTAGTGAGCGGTCATGAAGGACCTAATCTCCCTACGTTGTCGAATTGAGACCAAAAGCAAGAAACCGACAATCTCCACCACACATCCAAGTGATCACATGCAGCACACGCATATATAAAGGCGCAGTACATGAGTGGATCTAAGGCAGCAATCTTCGCAGGGATCGGGCTGGCAGTGCCCGGCTTAGCCGGCTGCGGCACCACAGATGCTAAAGGTCCCGCCGAATCCAGGCATATTGAAGAAATGAATCTCGACATAACCCTCAGTCTCAATTGATTCACCAAACTTTGTTCAAGGAATACACAATGGCTGGAATTCTTTAATTAATGTCCTTTCTGCATCCATCACGTTCGCCGGATTCCTCGTGCCGTTTTTGGAAACCATCATTGTTCTAATGATTCTTATTGCAGCTATCCACAAGGCAATAAAGTGCGAGCGCCCGCAAAATTAATCACTGACGCACTCTCGGCCTCCCCCTCCAGTGTGACCGAATTCAACTTTCGTCGAATAGGTTCATGCTGACTCAATGGTCTG
>CAJIYV010000074.1 GCA_905181745.1 uncultured Actinomycetes bacterium
GGACTCAGTTTCAATGGCTTTGACGGTAGTGAATTAGATAAAAAGATCATGCTGTGCGCGGCCGGCGTTAGCTCCAAGAAAAAAGTTGTCGATGCCTGCCAGGGAGATTCTGGTGGACCCTTGGTGGTTGATGCAAGCGCCGGACCTCGACTTGTTGGAGTAGTCAGCTGGGGCGAAGACTGCGCCAGTACCTACCCCGGTGTGTACAGTCGGGTGAGCGCCCTCAACACATACTTGCAAAGCGCCGGAGCGATACCGCTATCGATTCCCACTCTTTCGCCGAGGGTTACCGTTATCCCACTTCTTAACCAGCTGAAGGTTCGTATCACTGCCGGTCAAGATGGGACCACTGTGACCCAGTACGCGGTCACGGCTACCGGGCCACGTTCGATTGATCCGAATAACACTCACACCTTCACTTGTTTTGCAGCGCCGACCAAGCGCAGTGTCACTGGAAGTTGCTTAATTTCAGGACTCATCACGGGTGCTGAGTACACGATTACGGCAATATCTGCGACCGACCAAGGCAACTCGCCACCGTCGCAGCCGATCATTACGGTCCCCAGTGATCAACCGGTTGCAGGAAATATTAAGTCGGTCAAGTTCACCGGGGAAACCGCCAAATTTCGCGTGACCACTTCGCTTACAAATGGCTCACAAATCAAAGCAGAGCGAGTGCTCTGCTCACCCGCGGGCGCCGGAGCTATTCGCTCTGCTCAAATTTTCAATAATTCAGCGGTGGTTCAAGACCTCACTCGAAGTCGATACCGCTGTGTTGTTCGAATTTTCACCGAGGCTGGTTCTGCAAAATCACCCGTAACGAAAATTCGCCTTCCACGTTAGCTCATTACTTGACTTGCATCACTATCACTTTGAGACGCTCTGTTGATGCAACTTCACCACTTGGGGCTGTTGTGGTTACCTTCACGTAGGCGATACCTGGTTTGAGACCTTCAACGCCCCAGTAAGTGGTGCCCCCGACTCCGACGGCCCCCGAGAGATTCGCGTCCTCTTTGTAAAAGCCCTTAGTCAGTTTCACAGACTTTTTCTTGCCTTTCACGGTTGCTTTTACCGTGTATCCGGTTGAGGGGTTAGTTTGCTTGGCAATCAAGACCACTTCCTTGGAAGTCAATCGCACTTGCCCATCTTGCATGAAGATTGCGATAGTGAAGTCACCCTTAGTCGGGTCTGCAGCCTGTGCGGGCGCAGCGCCGAAAGCTGTTAATGCGAACGCTGACGCAACAAACGCTGCGAGGAATTTCGGTAGTTTTTTCATGACCTTAGTATGTCATCAGAAAACGAGTGTGAACTACTTGGTCGTCACACGCGTCAATGCAGCATTTCTCGTTTCTTGCGTTTGCGCTTGAATCTGCAAGAACACTGCTTCGCGCGCCCTGCGCTCCGCGGCGTTACCCATCAGCATTGCACCGCCTGAACTCGCCGTGATTACAGCGATAGCGCACTCGACAGCAAACTCAAGTATCTGAACGCGCAAGGAAACCAGTGCCGATCTGGGAGTTTTAGGGTTGTCTGTCGCGGCATAAGCGCGCTCACGCAGCCCGTGATATTTACTCGCCAATTCACTTGCAGCAATTATTCCCTGCTCCTGCTTACGACTGGATGCGACTTCATTGAGTTGCTCAATTGCTCCCCGCGCAACGCCTAAGGCCGCCGGATTGGGCAAAATTGTTTTCATCGAATCAGCTACCAGCCATTTGTCTGCATCAATCACGCTGAATACGCAGTCGCTAGTAATCAAGGTGTGATCAAATGTAATTGGCCTACTGTGTGTACCTGACATTGCCAACAGTTTCAATGATTCCCCCACAACACACGAATTAAATTCTTCGGTGAAGTCTCGGATCGGTAGATAGAAAATCACGAACTTAGATTTATCTTCCGTGAACGCTAACAGCATCAGTACGTCGGCGATATCCCAACTCGTTACCCAGTCAAGGGTCCCGGTCAGCTCCCACCCACCTTCACATTGATGAGCGACTGGGTTTGGCGGCCCCCCACGTCGCACATGTGCAAACGCAATCGCGGCCAAAAACTCGCCCCCCTGCAATCCAGACAACCACCGTCTCGAAAGTGACTCACTCGCTGACTGGTTTCCACCCTCAAGCATTGTGCGTAATGGTGTCTGGTGTTGGCTCCAACAAAACCAGGTACTCGCATCTGCCCCAGCAAGGCGCTCGGTGACTTCACGTTGTTGTGCCAATGCCCGTGGGGCACCATGGGCCCCTGCGCAGGCAAGTAAATCAATGTGGCTTCGAGGAACTCCCGTGTGATCAGAAATTTCGGCACTTTCTGCAATCACTTGAAGAGCTGACTCGATCTCAACCGTGAGTTGTGCTCCTGGCTCAATTATTCGCGCGCTCACCCACCCACCTAAGCACGGTGGCAACCGTGCTTAGACTTAGGGTTGCTTCGTGCCAGAAAACTTCCTAGTCCCAAAAATGAGGCCCCATGCAGTCTCAATCTTCGCAGAGATGTCGCGCCTTGCGGTAGAAACTAATTCGATCAATCTTGGCCAAGGATTCCCAGACACCGATGGTCCCCAGGAAATCAAAGACGAAGCGATCCGGTGCATTCAAAGCGGCCGCGGGAACCAGTATCCGCCACCACACGGCTTCCCAGAGTTGCGTTCGGCGATCTCCGCTCATCAGAAGCGCTTTTACGACCTTGTCGTTGACCCTGATACTGATGTTGTTGCAACAACCGGGGCCAGTGAAGCTATTGCGGCAAGTGTGCTGGCGCTTGTTGAGGCAGGTGACGAGGTCGTATTTTTTGATCCGGCATTTGATGTGTACCGAGCAGCGATCGATTTAAGTGGCGCGAAGCCCGTTGGGGTTCCATTCACTAAGCCGAATTTCCGACCAGATATTCAGGCGTTGGCAGAAGCGATCACTCCCGCAACCAAGGTGCTCCTACTCAACTCGCCACACAATCCCAGTGGCATAGTATTTAATTTTGAAGAACTCAGCGCCATTGCTGCCCTGGTAACCACTCACAATTTAATTGTTATTTCGGATGAAGCCTACGAACATTTGTGGTTTGACTCTAACCGTCATATCCCGATTTCTACTTTGCCAGGAATGTTAGAGCGCACAATTACCATTGGTTCGGGAGGAAAATGTTTTTCATTCACGGGTTGGAAGGTCGGTTGGGCGAGTGGACCGCGCGCTTTGATCACCGCCGTCAAAGCGGTACGCCAGCACTTGAGTTACGTATCGGGCGGGCCATTTCAACTGGCGATCGCACATGGGCTCGGACTGCCAGACCAGTATTTTACTGAACTTCGCCAGGATCTTGGCGTTAAGCGAGATCAACTCAGCGCTGAATTAGCGCAAATGGGAATGAGAGTGATCCCCACCGAAGGGACGTATTTCGTCACCACAGATATTTCCCCCCTCGGCTACACCGACGGCTTTGAGTTCGCACGGATGTTGGCCAAAAAATGTCAGGTTGTTGCGATCCCGCACCAAGTCTTTACCGAGTCAGGTCAAGACTTTAAAGAATACGTACGGTGGGCGTTCTGTAAAAAGCCTGAAGTTCTGGCAGAAGCCACCACTCGAATCCGAACTATTTTTTAAGGGTCAAATTAAATTTTATGGCCACGGGACTACCCAGTGTTGACGCCCGGCTCCCAGTCATTGTGCCTATGCCCTGCACCTTTTTAAAATCGCCCGTTCCGCTGATTACTGTGATGGAACCCCCAAAACGGGCATCTGCTGTTCCCCCACCTTTCGCGAGGGACAAGCCTTGGCCATCAACCGCCAGTCCAAGGATTGAGCCATTGTCCAAAGTCACGGTGACGAATCCACCGAAGGGGCCGCTGCCGTCTGTGTAATTCACTACACCCAGGAACTCAACTTTCCCCGGCTTACCGTCAATTTTGGTGGCGCTCGTCAGGTAGTTCCAGCCGTAGGTGTGACCCCCCGGTAAAACATTCAGTGTTGTTTCTTCACTGAAAAACTTGGTAAGAAATACAACCTTCTCGCCCTTCGGTGCTGCATTTGCCGGGGCGATGAACCCGAGGCAGAGAGTTGCGATGACGGCGGCGATGAGCCCGGTGCGAATCGTGGGTGTGTTCATGACCGAATTTTAAGTGATTCGCCGTCGTCTGCCACCGCAATTACACAGGTGTCGCCATCGGTTAATTCACCACCTAATAGCGCCATGGCCAACTTGTCACCCACCGCGGTGTGAATGAGCCGACGCAGTGGACGTGCTCCGTACACGGGATCAAAACCCCGATCAACCAACCAGGTGAGCGCCATAGCTTCCAACTCGAGGGTGATCCGGCGTTCAGAAAGCCGTTCCTGCAATTGCTTAATGTGAATTTCGGTGATTCGACGCAGTTCTTCCTTGTCAAGTGGATCAAATGTGACCATCGCGTCGAGTCGATTAAGAAACTCGGGTCGGAATTTTTGGCGAACAACTTCCATAACGGCAGCCTTGCGCTCAGAGAATGGCACATCTTGGTCAATCAAGAATTGGGAACCTAAGTTAGAGGTCAAAATCAAAATAACATTACGGAAATCGACGGTTCTTCCTTGGCTGTCCGTCAAGCGCCCGTCGTCGAGAACTTGTAGCAAGATGTCAAATACTTCGGGGTGCGCTTTTTCAATCTCGTCGAACAAGATGACGGAGTAAGGACGTCGACGTACTGCTTCAGTGAGTTGGCCACCCTGTTCGTAACCAACATATCCGGGAGGTGCGCCAACTAACCGCGCCACCGAGTGCTTCTCGGAGTACTCGCTCATGTCAATACGGACCATGGCTCGTTCGTCATCGAAGAGAAATTCCGCGAGTGCTTTGGCCAACTCGGTCTTACCAACGCCGGTTGGCCCCAGGAACATGAAGGAACCGGTTGGTCGGTTGGGATCGGAGATCCCTGCTCGCGCACGGCGCACCGCGTCACTGACTTCATGCACTGCTTTGGGTTGGCCGACCACCCGCTCGCCAAGATGGTCATCCATGCGTAGCAGTTTCTCGGTTTCCCCCTCCAGCATTCTACCTGCCGGGATGCCGGTCCACGCCGCAACAACTTCAGCGATGTCATCTGCGGTGACTTCTTCTTTGACCATGGTCGATTCACGCGCATTGGTTTCCGCCGTGACCTTTTCGAGTTCTTCTTCAAAAGTGGGGAGTTCAGAATACAGAATCCGTGATGCTAGCTCAAAGTCTCCTTCACGCTGGGCTTTGTCAGCAACTGCACGCAAGTCGTCGACGAGGACCTTGATTTCGCCAATGCGGTCTAGTCCTTGCTTTTCAGCATCCCAAAGGGTGCGAAGTTCGCGCAGTTCTATGTCTTTTTCCGCGATCTCAGCCCGAATCTTGGCCAAACGATTTTTCGAGGCATCATCTTTTTCTTTTGACACCGCGAGATCTTCCATGCGCAAGCGGTCTACTTGACGTTGAAGCACATCAATCTCAACGGGCGAGGAGTCAATTTCCATCCGCAAACGACTCGCTGACTCATCCATTAGGTCAATTGCCTTGTCGGGTAGAAAGCGACTGGTGATGTAGCGATCG
>CAJIYV010000075.1 GCA_905181745.1 uncultured Actinomycetes bacterium
CACCAAGTCAGCCGATGACGCATCGATTTTGTCCGCGAAATCGGTGAGGCTGGCGCCGCGTGGAAGTCGAACACTTTCCCCATTGCCGCGTGGCAGACGTACTCCGCCCATCGATGGTGCTTCCATATTGTCAAACTCTTGACGCTTGGCACGCTTCGACTTCCGCCCCCGCGAAGGACGTCCGCCTGGCCTACCAAATGCACCTGCAGTATTTCCGCGCCCGCCGGTGCGAGCACCTGGGCGCCCGCCGCCTACTCCACCGGGGCCGCCAGGGCCACCCGGACTTCCTGTTCCACCGGGGCCACCAGGGCCACCCGGACTTCCTGTTCCACCGGGGCCACCGGGGCCACCGGTTCCGCCCGGACGTGCTGGGCGATTAGTGAAGCCACCGGGTCGACTTGTCCCACCTGCGCCACCGGGTCGACTAGGGCCGCCAGCTCCACCCGGACCTGCTGGCCTCTGTGGTGGGCGCGCTGAAGGCATAGTGCCCGGGTTGGGTCGGGGTACTCCGGCAACTCCACCGGGGCGTGGCGCTGCCGGGCGTTCGGTGCTGGGTGAACCAAATGGGTTGTTTCCGGGGCGCGGCGCTGGTTTGGCCATGCCGGTGCCACCAAATGGGTTGTTTCCGGGGCGCGGTCCAGCTGGCTTAGGGGTTGGTGCTGAATCGGTTGACTCAGGATCGACTTTTGCTGCGAGCTTTGCCGCAGGTGTGGCTGCTACATCGATTGCTGGATCGATTGCTGGATCGGTTGCTACCGGCTCATCGGACACTGCAGCTACCGGATCTGTCACGGGTTCTGTTGCGGGCGCGGGGGCAGCGGCCTTCTTAGCTGCCTTTTTGGCCACCTTTTTTGCGGGCTTTTCTTCACCAGGAGGGACCGGGGGTAATGCCTCTTTTAGCCGGCGGGCTACTGGTGCTTCAACCGTTGACGACGCGGAACGAACAAACTCGCCCATGTCTTGAAGTTTGGCGAGAACAGTCTTGCTGTCCATCCCAAGCTCTTTAGCGAGTTCATATACCCGAACTTTTGACACAACTCTCCTGTCTTGGTCCGGGCTTTGCTTACCGGACCGTTACTGGGCGCCTAGCATTTTCATGCGGACACGCTCATGCGAAGGCCTTCATTGAGAAGCGCTCATCTTTGTGTTCACGGTCAACCTCTTTTACGTCTTGATAGGTCTGGTCTTGGTCTTTTACCGTGAAATTCTCGCCGATTACGAAGAATTAATGCTAAACCGAACCCGTGCGTGGCGCTCAATTGTGCCTAATCTGATTTCGTAAGCGTGCGCAATGAAGCCCACGGTTCACTAACAGTGGACCAATCTACCGTGCCGGGGATCCGGAGTGCCCCGCGGACCCGCCGTTGACCTTTTTCTAGGCATGGGAGCAATAAATGCACATAGGCTCCACGACCCGGGAGCGACTGTTTTTCATCCACGCTGACAGCGACGAGCTCAGGCTGCCACACGACGCGGGTCAGCGCTGATTTAGTAGCCCGGGTGCGGCAGCCAATACAGGTTCGCTCTGGTTGTGGCATATCGCGTGACACAGGATTAACGCTGGACTATGACCCGGAAGCCGGTGCTGGCTCGGGTTCGGGCGCTGGAGAGGGTGCCGAATCGCTACGAATATCAATTCTCCATCCGGTCAGCCGAGCTGCTAATCGAGCATTTTGCCCCTCGCGTCCAATGGCCAATGAAAGCTGATACTCCGGTACCAGTACGCGTGCGCTCTTCAGTTCGGGATCAGTGATCGTCACTGACGTGACTTTCGCAGGAGATAGGGCCTGGGCAATCATCTCGGCCGAATCGTCACTGTGATCGACAATGTCAATCTTCTCCCCGCCCAGCTCGCTCATAATTTGACGTACGCGTTGCCCTTGTGGGCCGATGCAGGAACCTTTTGCATTGACCTCCGCTTTGTGCGAACGAACAGCGATCTTGGAGCGATGCCCCGCCTCACGTGCGATCGCCATGATTTCTACGGTTCCGTCGGCGATCTCAGGGACCTCGAGTGCGAAGAGCTTGCGGACGAGTTCCGGGTGACTTCGCGAGACAGTCACTACGGGGCCTTTGAACCCTTTGCGTACTCCGGTTACCAAGCACTTAATGCGCGCTCCATGTGGGTAGCTCTCCCCTGTGGCCTGTTCTTCAGGTGGCAGGTTCGCTTCAATTTTTCCGATATCCACGCGTACCATGCGCGGGTTAGTACCCTGCTGAATCACTCCGGAAACTAGGTCACCCTCGCGGCCGGTGAACTCGACCAAGGTGGCATCCCCCTCAGCTTCACGCAGCCGGCCCAGTAGGACTTGCCGGGCAGTACTTGCGGCCACACGACCAAAACCGTCGGGGGTATCATCGAACTCCGGGCTAAAGGTTGCAACTTCACCCGCGGCGACTGATTCTGGTGAGGTGAGCGCCTGCTGGGCCCACACGGTCACGTGCCCACTCTTACGGTCGAGCTCAACGCGTGATTTTTCACATGATCCAGGGGTGCGTTGATAAGCAACGAGTAATGCGGCCTCGATGGTTTCAACCAAGAGATCCAGGGAAAGGTTCCGTTCCCTCACAAGCGCTTTCAGCGCGCTGACATCAATATCCACGTTTACTCCTCACGGTTGAATTCGATCTGGACAATGCCTTTGTCAATATCAGGAATTCTGAAGACCACGACATTGCCTTTGGGGTCAGTACCGCTGATCTGCTCACCCTCAACCGATTGAACTCGAATCAAGGAGTTGGTCTGCTCGCCGATAAATGACACATCAACCAAACGACTAATTGCCCGGCGCCAATGCCGAACGTGGGTCAGCGGTCGATCTGTTCCGGGCGAGGTTACTTCCAGAACGAAGGGATTTTCCTCAAGTTCTTCGATGGAATCAAGTAACTCGGAGATTGCACTACTAATCTTTGCGACTTCGTCGAGGTCAACGCCACCGTCTTTATCGACTACTACAGTGAGCACTTCGCGTCGCCCGGCATTCTTAACTGAGCAGTCCTCAAGATCCACGCCCAAAGAGGTGCATACGGCTTGTGCGGCATCGCGTGCGCTTTCAAGTGGTACACCCATAATTCTCACCGCGATTTCCAGTTGTGATTGGTCAGTTGTAGTCCATACTCTACATCCACGTATCCCAAGCCATCCGAACAATCAAAATTGCGACAATTCCAAGGAATACAAGCCGTACAAATGGACTGCCTCGCCTAATTGCGGTTCGAGCGCCGAAATAGGCTCCACCAATATTGCACACTGCCATCAGCAGGCCGAGTGTCCACAAAATGGAGCCAGAAAATCCAAACACAATTAGGGCTGCCGCGTTGGTACCCAGATTGACAATCTTGGCTGCGGATGAAGCCGAAAGAAATGAATAACCCAGCAGTCCGACGAGAGCAATTAACAGAAACGAGCCAGTCCCTGGCCCAAAAATTCCGTCGTAGAAGCCAATTATCGCCCCGACGAATATTGCGACCGCGTAGTGCCGGGTGCCACCGCTCGACCGCATATTGCTTTCCGCACCCATGAGCGGATTCATCAATGTCCAGATCCACACAATCGCTAAAGCGATAACAATCGCAGTACCGAAATATTTCGTGGGGACCGCATGCGCCGTGGTAGCTCCTAGGGCCGAAAACGCAAATGCCACACTCGCCATGGGCAGTGCGGTTTTCCAATCAGGAGTGAGGTGCTTGATATAGGTGCGCGCCGCAGTCGCTGTCCCAAAAATGCTGGAGAGTTTGTTGGTTGCGAGGGCATTGACTTCGCTCCCAGCTGGAAGCGCAATAAACAATGCCGGCAATTGCAGCAGCCCTCCCCCGCCGCTTACAGCATCGACCCAACCTGCTGCGCCTGCTGCAAGCGCCAGGAGTAGAACCGTCCATATGCTCAGCTCGTACATATTCGGTGCACTGCGGCAATTGCATCGTCAAGTGCAACATCAACGCGCTCGCCACTTGCACGATCCTTCACCTCAATCACGCCTCTTTCCAAGCCCTTACCGATTACAACGATCGTGGGAACACCAATCAATTCGGAATCATTAAACTTCACACCGGGTGAAACACCTACCCGGTCATCAAGGATCACGCGCAAACCCATTTGGTCCCAGATCTGCGCGAGCTCTTCTGCCTTGGTTGCTACATCTTCTGACTTTCCAGCGGCCACCAGATAAATGTCTGCGGGGGCTATTTCACGCGGCCACACCAAGCCTTTGTCGTCGTGGTGCTGTTCAGCAATCACAGCGACTGCTCGTGAAACGCCTATTCCATAGGAACCCATGGTGACCGTGACCAACTCGCCTCTTTCATCGAGCACCTTAAGGCCCAACGCTTCGGCGTATTTGCGACCAAGCTGAAATATATGTCCAATTTCGATACCGCGGGCCAGGTTTATCGTTCCCCCACATGATGCGCAAGGGTCTCCATCAAAGACTTCCGCTACGTCGATTACCCCGTCAGATTCAAAGTCGCGCTCGGACACCAGGTCATACACGTGTTGGCCTTTAACATTGTCCCCGGTGATCCACCGAGTGCCTCTCACTACCCGGGGGTCAGTAAGGAATTCAATCCCGCTCGTGGATTTTTTACCCAGCGCACGTGGTCCGATGTAGCCCTTAATGAGTGCCGGGTGTGCGGCGAAGTCTGCCTCCTCAAATGGACGAGCCACTCGTGGATACAAAGCAGCTTCGAGTCTGCGAGTGTCAATCTCTCGATCACCGGGCAGGCCGATCGCAAGCGGTTCTTCACTGTCATCAGCGTTAGTTACGATAACCAAAATATTTTTTAAGGTATCGGCCGCATTCCACAGACGGTCAGCTCGCGCCAAATCCGCCCGCTCATTGGACAAGTTCACAAGTGAATCAATCGTTGGGGTTTCGGGGGTCTGCTCTGCATGTGAAGCTGGCAGTTCCGTGTCCAGATTGATTCCGGGATCAAATGAAGCCAATGGGATGTGGAGCGCCTCGACATTGGCCGCGAAGCCGCAGTCGCATCTCACATAAGTGTCTTCTCCGAACGGGCTGTTAGCAAGGAACTCCTCGCTGCGAGATCCACCCATTGCACCAGCCATTGCAGAAACTATTACGTAATCGATCTTCATGCGCTTAAATGTGGAGACGTACGCGTCTCGATGTCGATTGTACGAAAACTCAAGCCCCTCATCATCGACATCAAATGAGTAAGAGTCCTTCATGACGAACTCACGGCCGCGAAGAATGCCGGCACGTGGCCGCGCTTCATCACGATATTTCGTTTGAATCTGGTAAATCCACAGGGGGAGGTCGCGATACGAGGAGAATTCACCTTTCACCATCTGGGTGAACATTTCCTCATGCGTTGGACCTAAGAGGTAGTCATTGCCCTTACGATCTTTGAGGCGAAAAAGGTTGTCGCCGTATTCGGTCCAACGACCGGTCGTTTCATAGGCTTCACGCGGCAGTAA
>CAJIYV010000076.1 GCA_905181745.1 uncultured Actinomycetes bacterium
GAATTCATGGAGATCGAGGCCATCACTGCTGCCGCCCACGACATTGGTGCCTACGCAGGGTGGGACCTTGCCCATGCAGCGGGAAACATCCCCATAAACCTGCATGATTGGAACGTTGACTTCGCCGCCTGGTGCTCCTACAAATACCTCAATGCGGGCCCGGGTTCAGTTGCCGGGGCGTTCATCCATGAAAAGCATCATGCGGGCGCGCTACCGCGGCTCGAAGGTTGGTGGACGAACAAACCTGAAACTCGATTTATGATGAATCCTGTGGTTGACCCTCTGGAGACTGCTGATGCTTGGGCGGTCTCCAATCCGTCAATCCTCATTATGGCTCCTGCCCTGAGCGCCCTCGAACTTTTTTCTGATGTTGGCATGCCCGCGATTGGTGCTCGTTGCTTGCAACTCACCCAGTACATGCGCCAACTCATTGCCGCACTCGACACCCAGAACCGGGTGCACGTAATTACGCCAAGTGATCCCGATCGTCATGGCGCACAACTTTCGATCCGCGTGCCGATTGAACCCTTCGCACTCATTGAACGTATGTACCAAAATCATGGCGTACTCGGTGATGCCCGAAACCCGGACATAATCCGGCTTGCACCGATTCCCATGTACAACACATTTCATGACGTGTGGCGGGCAGTCACCGCATTGTTTCTCGAGCTAGATGCGCAATAACACTCGCTCACTTGATCCTGCTTCAACTTTTTCATGTGCCGTCGCTATTTCGTCCAATGAAAAATACGAAACCAGGGGCATGTTCAACTTGCCATCACGTAGCGCCTGATTCACACTTTCCACAGCGGCCCAAAACTTTTCTTTTTGCGCGTTGTAAAGCATCATGAACTCAATGGTGATTGTGGCACTCATGAGTAATCGTCTTGGCAACACAGGATCAATACCATCTGCTGCGTAGGAAACGATTTTCATCCCGGGTTGTGAAATTGCTATATCAAGTGTGAGGTTTTCCGCTAAATTCACTTCAACAATCCGAGAAATCCCATTCCCGACCAATTGTTCAACAGCACCCGGCTTGCGGTAATTCACAACCAAGTCCGCACCAGCCTCGGTCGCAATCTGCATTTTTTCATCGCTGCTCACGGTCGTATAGACGCGAGCACTTCCCCACTTAGCTAACTGCACCGCTGCCCGACCCACAGCGCCCGCTCCCCCGCTCACCAAGACTGTTTCACCAGCTATTGGTCCATCGGAAAATAAACAGTAAGCGGCAGTGACCGCCGGGACACCTAAAGTTGCGCCAAGTTCCAATGGGACCGAGTCCGGCAATGGCTGCGCAAAATCATTCATCACAACGCAGTACTGAGCCGCCGTGCCATAACGATTGCCGCCCGCGGCGAGCATTACCCACACCCGCTCGCCTACCCGGCTAGGATCAACACCGTCTCCCACCGATTCAATGATTCCGCTGCCATCATGGTGGGGGATCTGAAATTTATCTATTACCCTTGGGAACGAACCGCTGCGCGCCTTAACGTCAGTTGGGTTGATTCCCGAAAATGCGAGTTTCACCAGCACCTGTCCCCGCTCCGGAGTTGGCGCCTCGCATTCACCGATTGTCAGTACGTCTTGCGCTGTTCCCATTTGTTTATACCGGGCGGCTCGCATGAGGATAGTTAACCGCAGGGGGTGAATATCCGTCTCGCCGCCACCGCACATAATCGAAAAGTCCTAGCCGTCATGAACGCGTGCGGAAATTCGGTCACCCAACCGAGGTACGGCCCGCGCCACGATCGCGCCGACAAGTGCCGCAGGGACAAGGGTCCACGTCCCCATGAGGAAACCAAGTACCACGCCCAAGGAAATTGCGATTGGCCATTTCATGGGGGCCGTTGCAATAACTGCCGCGATGACTCCCACAACTATTGCAGCTGGAACGGACGGACCGCCATCAATTACTAAAGCAATGAGCAGTCCCGAAGCGGCACCCACAAACATTGCTGGGAAAAACGGACCACCGCGGAAACCTGCGCCGAGGGATACTGCGTAGGCGATTGTTTTTAAGGCAATAATGGTGGCAACCGTCGAGGCTGATGTGAGAGTCGGAAGATCAGTAATCAGATCCTCGCCAGATGTAGTGACGTAGGTAATCGATTGACCGGTCCAGGCTTGCATGAGTAGTGCTGCAGCAGCAATGATCAAAGCCGCGCCGATCAAGATGGGTAGATGGGGGCCAGCATGTGAAGCTCGGGCGATTAAAGCGGCGACAAGTCGGGCAATTGTGACCGCCAGAGTTGCGATGAGCGCAACCAAAACCGCCCACCCGAGTTGATCGACTTCGATTGCAGTGGGGGCGCTGCCCAACTTCATGCTCCCACTCATGATGGGTTCAACAAAGAGGGCAAGAATCCCGCCCAGTGCTCCCACACCGACCACTTTTGTCACCACCTTTGATTCGGTGATTCGCATCCACTTCGCTGCGATTCCACCAATCACTGAACCCGTCGCCACCAAAGCGACCTCCGGTCCAAGCACCACCCCACCCCACAGCGACGCAAAAATTGCCAGGAGCGCTCCGGCATACTCCTTGGGCGTCAGGCCGCTGACCTTGATCCCACCAATGGGGGAGTGCCCACTGTCCCCGACAAACCTACGGACTAAATAGACAAGCACAGCGGCAATTAACAAGACCCCAATTACGTACCACGCTGGAGTCTGCGTCCACGTGCCCGGAATGCTCTCCCACACGAATCCGATTCCGACATTTACCAATTTAAGAACTGCATAACCCACTGCCAGACTGACAACCCCTGCCACAAGCATTGCTGGAAATGGGCGTTGACGTGTCCGCGAAGCTGATCCACTCGCATTCATGGACTCAGCCAATCATGCGGCACTGCGATTCGCGTAGGCACCACACGTAGGTACAGAGCCAAAAGCGGGTGGCCTCGCAACTATGTTCAGAAATTATTTGGG
>CAJIYV010000077.1 GCA_905181745.1 uncultured Actinomycetes bacterium
GTGGAACTGGGTGAGACCGAATTGGGTTGGTCGGCGCAGCGAGATCTACACGACATGGTTTCTTCGGCGTGGAGTGCCTGGCAATCCGCACACCGATAGACTGGCGCTATTCCACCAAAACCAGGAGAGCTAGTGGCCCGCGTCGTTGTAAACGTTGCACTCAAACCTGAAATTCTTGACCCGCAGGGTCGCGCAGTTCAAGGCGCCCTTAGCCGGCTGGGTCTCAGCGGCGTGATTGATGTTCGTCAGGGGAAGCAGTTCATCATCGATATTGATGGTGAACTCGAAGGCGACCGAGCTGACCTTCTGGAAAAACTGGCGGGGGAATTGCTGAGTAATCCAGTAATCGAAGACTTCACTCTCACGGTTGAGAACTAATTTTGTCCGCCCGTATTGGTGTTGTAACTTTTCCCGGATCACTCGATGATGTAGATGCTGCCCGAGCAATCCGAATTGCTGGTGGCACTGCGGTTGCGCTGTGGCATGGTGATGCCGACCTGCATGGTGTTGACGCAGTTGTCCTCCCGGGTGGTTTTTCCTACGGTGATTACTTGCGCTGTGGAGCGATTGCAAAGTTTGCCCCCGTCATGTCTTTAGTGATTGACAAAGCCCAAGTTGGACTCCCAGTCTTGGGGATCTGCAACGGATTCCAAATTCTGTGTGAGAGCCGCCTTCTCCCTGGAGCCTTGACCCGAAACGATCACCAGCATTTCATTTGCCGTGATCAGAGGCTACGAATTGAAAGTACGGATACCCCGTGGACAAAGGACTTTGCACTTGGTCAAGAGATCGTGATTCCACTCAAAAATGGTGAAGGCGGTTACGTGGCAAGCGAGGCGGTTCTCGACGAACTTTTTGCCGAGAACCGAGTGATTGCGACTTATCAAGGCGAAAATCCAAATGGTAGTTACCGCAATATTGCTGGAATCTCGAATAAGGCTGGCAACGTTGTTGGTCTGATGCCGCACCCCGAACATGCGGTTGAAGTGTTAACCGGTCCAACAACCGATGGAGTCCCCTTCTTCACCAGTGTTCTGAAGTCTCTAGTTGGAGCGCCATGACCGACTCGGTAAATACCGCCCAAGAAAGTCCTGACACCGAGCAGCCATGGGCCGACTTGGGTCTTAAGCAAGACGAGTACGAAAGCATCAAGGAAATTTTGGGCCGGCGCCCGACAAGTAGTGAACTCGCTATGTATTCGGTGATGTGGAGTGAGCATTGCTCTTACAAGTCCAGCAAAGTGCATTTGCGCCAGTTTGGTGATAAGGCACCGAAGACTGACGCGCTGTTGGTGGGAATCGGTGAGAACGCTGGCGTAGTCGATATTGGTGACGGTTGGGCTGTCACATTTAAAGTGGAAAGTCACAATCACCCCTCCTACGTTGAGCCTTATCAGGGAGCGGCGACCGGTATTGGTGGCATTGTCCGCGACATTATTTCCATGGGCGCTAGGCCATTGGCGGTCATGGATCCATTGCGCTTCGGTCCAGCAGACGCACCTGACACCAGGCGGGTACTACCAAGTGTTGTCGCTGGAATAGGTGGATATGGCAACTGTCTCGGCCTTCCCAATATCGGTGGCGAATTGGTTTTTGACGAAAGCTATGCCGGAAACCCGCTGGTTAATGCGCTTTGTGTGGGTTCTATGAAACATGAAGACATCCATCTTGCCAGTGCCAAAGGCGTGGGAAACCTTGTGGTTCTTTACGGTGCCCGGACAGGCGGTGACGGCATTGGCGGAGTGTCAGTACTCGCGTCGGAAACATTTGATGCTGACGGTCCTGCCAAGCGTCCGAGTGTTCAAGTGGGTGATCCCTTTATGGAGAAACTGTTGATCGAAGCCACCCTTGAAGTCTTGCACGCAGGGCTCGTCGAAGGAATCCAAGATCTCGGTGGTGCTGGTATTTCGTGTGCGACAAGTGAGCTCGCATCAAATGGTGAAGGTGGTATGCAGGTCTACCTTGATCGGGTTCTCTTACGTGACGCGTCTCTCTCCCCAGAAGAAATTTTGATGAGCGAGTCACAAGAGCGTATGTGCGCGGTTGTTACCCCGGAAAAGATTGATGCCTTCATGCAATTATGTAAAAAGTGGGAGGTCGAAGCGGTCGTTATTGGTGAAGTAACCGACACCGGGCGCTTGGTGATTGACTGGCACGGGGACACGATCGTCGATGTACCACCACGTTCGGTTGCCCACGACGGTCCCGTGTACGAGCGCCCCTATCATCGGCCGAGCTGGCAAGATGCGTTACAGGCTGACACACCGACCGGTGAGCGCCTTCTGCGACCGTCAACACCGGATGCGCTGAAACAGACTCTGGTCGACCTGATCTCCTCACCGAATCTTGCGTCAAAGAGTTGGGTGACATCCCAGTACGATCGCTATGTCCTTGGTAACACGATTCTTGCCCAGCCGGAGGACGCGGGCATGATCCGAGTTGATGAGGAAAGCGGGCTAGGGGTCGCAATCTCGACTGACTGCAATTCGCGTTTTGCCAAGCTCGATCCTTATGCTGGGGCGCAGTTGGCGTTGGTGGAGTCCTATCGAAACATCAGTGTCGCTGGCGCGAAACCACTCGCCGTCACTAATTGTCTGAACTTTGGTTCACCCGAAGACCCGGAAGTGATGTGGCAATTCGCCCAAGCAACAACCGGTCTCGCTGATGCTTGCCTGGAACTTGGGATCCCTGTTACCGGCGGGAACGTGTCTTTCTACAACCAGACGGGTGAGACTGCCATTTACCCGACCCCTGTTGTTGGTGTTCTCGGAGTGATCAACAACGTTGACCACCGAACACCCATGGCGTGGGATGGCGACGGTGACCTCATATACATTTTAGGCGACACAACCGATGAATTTGCAGGAAGCGAGTGGGCACACTTACAAGGACACCTTGGGGGGTTGCCACCCAAAGTCGATCTGCCAGCGGAAAGGTTGTTGAGTGAAATTATGGTGACCGCTTCCCACGAAGGCATGATTACCGCTGCCCATGACGTCTCTGACGGTGGAGTGGGGGTCGCGGTGACTGAGATGGCGCTGCGGGCGAATATCGGTGCCCGCTTCTGGATCCCCGAGAATATTGATCCATTTGTTTTCCTTTTCTCCGAAAGTACTGCGCGCGCAATCGCCGTTATTCCGCGGACTGAGGAATTTCGCTTTACCGAAATGTGTACTGCGCGAGGAATGAGTGCAACTCAGTTTGGTGTGGTTGATTCCGGTCTTGGCGTTAGTAGCGGTTACCCAGGAGAGCAGGTAATTGTGTGTGATTCGCAGTTCACTCTGACGATTGATCAACTGCGCGAAGTCAATGAGGCAACACTGCCCGCACTTTTTGGTGGTGAGGAATGCTCAGCCCAAGTGAGCGAGAGTTACTGGGATCAGTAGCGAATCAATGTGACTACGTGGACAAAGAGCAAACCCGCGCGGCGGTTAAAGCGATCCTGCGTGAGCTCACCGAGATCGCACCGGGCCGTAGCGTTGAGTTGCGCATCCCGCCATTTGCTGCCACTCAGATAGTTAAAGGCCACACCCATCGCAGGGGAACCCCGGCTGCCGTAGTTGAACTCAATGCAGTGACCTTGTGCCAACTGGCAATCGGTCATAGCACTTGGGCGGTGCTGGTCGACCAAGGATTGATCTTGGCAAGTGGTGAACGCTCAGATCTGAGCTTGTTGTTCCCTTTGCCAATCTGAGACCTGATACAACGTTGCTATCAGTCAGAAAGCCATTAGTGGGGGCCTTCCAGAAGGGATCACGGTACTGGCGGTAGCTCATCGATTAGATGTGTATCGAGATAGGTGTACGAGATAGATTTAATGGCCCACACAGAGCTCGATCGCTGCGGACCATGCCGGCCACAGTACGCCTGATGTGCGTAGACTGAGGTTGTGTCTCGCGGTGACGGTCTTCTCAACCACAACCTCCTCTCTGAGGACATCGGACCCCAAGACGCTTGTGGTGTTTTTGGTGTCTGGGCCCCTGGTGAAGAAGTGTCAAAGCTGACCTACTTTGGGCTTTACGCTTTGCAACACCGTGGTCAGGAGTCAGCTGGCATGGCGGTAAGTGACGGTTCCAGAATCGTGGTCTTCAAAGACATGGGCTTGGTATCTCAAGTATTCAATGAAGGTGTACTTGAATCCCTGCAGGGATTCCTTGCAATTGGTCATGCTCGATACTCGACAACGGGTGCGAGCATCTGGGAGAACGCCCAACCCACTTTTCGAACCACCGCGACCGGCCACCTTGCGTTAGGTCACAATGGCAATCTGACCAATACCCACGAACTTCGCACGCGAATCGCGGAACTGCAAAGCGGCTCGGGGGAGTTACCCTTCAATACAGTTGTTGCCGCAACCACTGATACGGAAATTTTGACGGCTCTACTCGCGGCGCATCCGGACCTGTCACTCGAAGAATCAGCAATCGCCGAGCTCCCATTAGTACGGGGAGCTTTTTCTTTGGTGTTTATGGACGACACCACGCTTTACGCAGCGCGTGACCCACAAGGAATTAGGCCACTGGTGCTCGGTCGCCTTGAATCCGGCTGGGTAGTTGCCAGCGAGTCAGCGGCACTAGACATCGTCGGGGCTTCGGTTATCCGCGAAGTAGAACCCGGCGAATTGATTGCCATCGATGCTCAAGGGATGCGGGCTCACCGATTTGCGCCAGCCGCGCCCAAGGGTTGCCTATTCGAATACGTCTACTTGGCACGACCCGATACGACCATCGCAGGAAGATCAGTGCAGGCAACGCGTGTTGACACGGGCCGTCGGTTGGCCAACTCGAGTCCGGTTGAGGCGGACCTTGTTATTCCGGTTCCCGAGTCCGGGCGTTATGCAGCAATTGGTTATGCCCAAGAATCCGGCATCCCTTTTGCGGAGGGGCTTGTCAAAAACTCCTATGTGGGGCGCACCTTCATTCAACCCTCTCAAACGATTCGTCAACTGGGTATTCGACTTAAATTGAATCCCCTCAAAGAAGTGATTGCTGGGCAGAGACTGGTGGTTGTCGACGACTCGATTGTTCGCGGCAACACGCAGCGCGCATTGGTGCGGATGCTGCGTGAAGCCGGGGCGCTTGAAGTGCATGTGCGAATTTCTAGCCCTCCGGTGAAGTGGCCATGTTTTTATGGAATTGACTTTGCAACCCGAGCCGAATTAATTGCTAACGGGCTCAGCGTGGACGAAATTTGTGCATCCATCGGAGCTGACTCGCTCGCATACGTTGGGCTCGATGTACTTGTAGAGGCAACTCAGATACCCAAAAATGACCTGTGTAGGGCGTGTTTTGACGGGGTTTACCCGGTGAAACTATCGGAAGAACACCGCGTGCACTTAGAAGTATTTGAAGGGATTGAGCGTCGAGTTTCCACATCAGAAAACCTGCACGTTGATCCACTGGCCCTTGATGCTTTGAAGCTCCCATGACGCAACAGCGTGCGACCTACGCGCAAGCAGGTGTTGACGTGGAGTCCGGTGAACGAGCCGTTGAATTAATGCGCGCATCTATTGTGGCAAGTTCTCGACCAGAAGTGGTCGGTGACTTTGGTGGGTTTGCCGGACTGTTTGATATCTCGGCCGCGAAGTCAATGCGCAAGCCGTTACTTGCGACATCCACTGATGGGGTAGGAACAAAAATTGCAGTTGCGCGCGCACTTGATATTCACCACACGGTTGGGTTGGATCTAGTAGCCATGGTGGTTGACGACCTCGTGGTGTGTGGCGCGGAACCACTTTTTATGACCGACTACATCGCGGTTGGTTCCGTGAACCCAGACCGAATTGCAAGTATTGTTTCTGGGATAGCCCGCGGCTGTGAACGTGCGGGTTGCTCCCTTGTCGGTGGGGAGACAGCCGAACACCCGGGGCTGATGGCCCCCGATGAATACGATATTGCTGGGGCTGGAACCGGAATTGTTGACTCGGACAATGTATTGGGACCAGACCGGGTAAATGCGGGAGATATTGTTATTGCGATGAAGTCTTCAGGGCTTCATTCAAATGGGTATTCGCTCGCTCGCCACGTGCTGGTGGGTGACGGAAAATTGGGCCTCGATGCGCATGTTGACGCACTCGGTAGAACTGTCGGTGAAGAACTGTTGGAACCGACGTACATCTATGCATTAGATGCGCTGGCGCTTATCTCGGGATCGCGGGTGAATGCATTCAGTCATGTAACTGGTGGGGGCATCGCTGCCAACCTAGCCCGAGTACTTCCGGAAACCCTTGCCGCTGATGTCCGTCGGAACACCTGGGCGCCCGCAGAAATTTTTAATGTGATCTGCAGTGAAGGCAATGTGCCACAACTTGAGGCTGAGAAGACATTTAATATGGGAATTGGCATGCTTGCGGTTGTTGGAAAAGACAGTGTTGACGCAGCCCTCGAGATTTTGGGACAACGCCGAGTTGACGCGTGGGTGTGTGGCTCGGTTCGGGATCGAACTGCAGGTGAAAGAGGTGACTATCCCGCGAAGGGTGGTATTGGGGGAGCGGTAAATCTTGTGGGCACGTACGAAAACTAGGCAGGTAAATTAACTGGCGGTTTCGCCTTCGCCTTCTTCGTAGTATTTTGCATAAGGATCAGGCTCAGGGTCACGAGCCTCTTCTTCAGTTACTTTTTCGACGGGCACCGGGGCAGGCTGACCGGTGAGTTCGGCTTGCAATTGATCAAAATCGGTTTGAGGCCCGCCGTATTTGAGTTCGCGAGCAACTTTTGTTTGTTTAGCTTTCGCTCGGCCGCGTCCCATGACTCAACCCCCTCTTCCAGTAAATACCGGTAGCTAGTGGACGAATAGTCTCTATGGGAGCAATCTTGCCCTCCACGATCAGAATACTACCCGCCACCCTGTACGTCGGCAGAAAGTGTCAAGGCGACTAGGAATTAATGCGCGCCCACGCTGCGGCTTCGGCCGCTGCCACGGGGGTAATGCCTGCTTTTGCTGCCGATTCCAGCACCGTCAGGGTAGTGGGGTAGACCTGCATTACCTGTTCCCGTGCTCGCTCAACATTAGCCCCAACTAGCTCTTCTGCCACTTGGATCACACCACCGCAATTGACCATGAAGTCCGGGGCATACAAAATACCTGCAGCGGCGAGCAAGTTTCCAACTTCGGGCGTAGCGAGCTGGTTGTTCGCTCCGCCACACACCAGAGAGATCCCGACCGAGGCCAATTGTGGAACCAATTCAGGGGTAATGAACCCGCCCATGGCATTGGGGGAAATGATTGTGAGACCACAGTTAAGCATCTCTGCGAATGAATCCACGAAAACGAGATCCGGGTAGGTGGCCGATAGATTGGCGCGAACACTGGCCACCGGATCCATTGCGATCACTCTTGCCCCCCCAGCCTCTATAAGGTGACTAATTAATCTCCCACCCACTTTGCCGGCGCCAATCACACCAACGGTGACCCGAGATAGGTCGTTGCTCCCGGACAAGTATTCGACGCAGGCTTGCATGCCCTGCCAAATTCCTAGGGCGGTCAGGATCCCCGAGTCCCCAACACCGCCCTTTTCCGGGGAACGGCCCGTGACAAATTGGCTAGTTTCCCCGAGCACATCCATGTCTGCAACCTGCATCCCAACGTCACCGGCGGTCACATATTTCCCACCCAAGGACTCGATCAAGGTTCCATAGTTAAGCAATTCTTGACGCGATTTCTGGTGCGGATCCCCAAGGATTACTGCCTTGCCGCCGCCGTGAGCGAGTCCGGCCAGCGCATTTTTTAGGGACATGGCGCGAGAAAGACGAAGGGCGTCGGAGTAGGCCGCACCCCGAGGATTGGGGTGATCGGCGTACAGAGACATTCGAGTGCCACCCAACGCCGGCCCCAATTTGGTTGAGTGAATGGCAACCACGGCACGCAAACCGGTTTCTCGATCTTGGGTGAGAATCACTTCCTCGTGGTCAGAAAATTGGGCCCAGGGGTCGTGCTCGTTATCCATGCCATCAGGGTAGAGGAGCCAAAAATTTTAGGTGAGTAACCTCTAAGATTGGCATTTAAAGTTGCGTAACCCCTGAACAGGGATACGGTTAGGTATAGACACTGAGCGATCACGAAGAAGGGTGGCATCGCAGACATGAACCCCACAGGCACACGACAATTCGGAATTGCGGCCAGTAACGCTGCCACCATCAACGCGCCTATTTCACGCATTAGTTCAATTCCCGAGACCGAACACCTGATGACGCCGGGGGAAGTAGCTATCTTGTTCCGGGTTGACCCCAAGACTGTAACCCGCTGGGCAAAGGCAGGGAAACTCACCAGCATTCGAACTCTCGGTGGCCACCGTCGTTATCGGTCCTCTGAGGTTCGCTCATTATTGGAGAAAAGCGGCGCTCGCATCGGAGACGGGATTTAGGATTTCGTTTGCGCCAGGGTTATAGGCGGTAGTGTTATTGCGTGATAGAACCCTTTTATCAAACAATTGTGCTGATCGTTAAAGGTGCATTTAGTGGGTTGGGCTTAAAAATTGATGTAGTGGGAGAAGAAAACATTCCACTCGTCGGCGGCGCAATTCTAGCGATCAATCACACGAGTTACCTCGATTTCGCCCTCGGTGGCATCCCGGCAAACCGGCGTGGGCGCAGGCTGGTTCGCTTCATGGCCAAAGACTCAATTTTCAGGCACAAAATTGCTGGGCCACTCATGCGCGGCATGAAACATATTCCTGTTGATCGTGATGCCGGGTCTCAGGCTTTCCGTGATTCCGTGGCAGCACTCAAAAGCGGTGAGATTGTCGGTGTATTCCCGGAAGCGACCATGAGTCGGTCACTGGACATTAAAGGAATTAAAAGCGGAACTATCCGGATGGCTCGGGTTGCGAAGGTCCCGGTACTTCCCATGATTATTTTCGGTGGGCATCGAATCCTTTCTTATGGCGTTAAAGACTTCACGCGGGGCCGCTGTGCCATCATCATGGTGGGAGAGCCACTCGATATTGACGGCGACCCTGAAGAAGGAAATTATCGACTGCGAGAAGCGCTGCGCGAGCTTTTAGCGCAAGCAGTGGAGCGGTATCCGGATAAAGTCTCGGGTGCCTCGTGGCTTCCCGCGCGACTAGGTGGGAGCGCCCCAACGCTGGAGGAAGCGGAAGTGATTGAGGTTGCCGCGCAATTGGAGCGAGCAGCAAAGCGGGCACAGAAAAAGAGTTAATACTGTTTGCCCCATTTTTTAGCGCTGATTGTCACATTGCGGTTGGACATTAATGCCACACGGTCGCCACTATCGCGCAGAAGGGTTGAGTCGCGTCCCCAATACTGCGTTGAGTTCGTTGGCTGCCCTTTCCCAATTCGCACAGTCAATGATTGGCCCGGCCTAATTGAGGTATCGGGTAAGAATGGGTACGTGGAAACATCGCGTCTGAGGGGTTCCACAAATCAAAAATTGATCCGGATCAACCCAATTCCTGATCTTTGAAAAGGCATGAACGTGGACAAGTTATCCGGATTTGTGGGCCAGAATTAGATGGCTAAGTTGTACACAATGACGCCAATTGTTTGAATAATTAGCAGGTTTGAAACATTTGATGCAAGCAAATTGTGCACAACTTCGGTAGAAGCTGATGAACCGTTCTTCGCAAATGAGGAATAAAATGTGGTGAACTCTGGGAGTGAAGTTGCGATAGCCGCTAGTCCACCTAAGACCACCGCAGGTACTCCAAATGCGAAGCCGAGGGAGTAGACCGAATCACCGAGCTGGGAGCCTAAAAAGTATAAGCCCACTAGACCGGCAAGAACCACAGTTGAGTTGATAATCCATTTAGTGACCGAAGATGGAACGGGATTTGTCTGGGAGCCCGTTTTTTCCAGTGGTACGGATCTGGTGCGCAGCAATATAAAGTAGGCAATGAGTAAGGTGAGGAAAAGTGGCACGGTCCACAGTTGCGTTGCCGTGTCCGTGAGAACTAATACCAGTGGAAGCGCTATTGATGCTCCTACGATGAGAAGATCCAGCCGGTAGCGGGCGTGCAGCAGGGTGGGTAAATGCTTGAACCACAATGCTGCCGTAATAACTAAGAACACATTAATCACGTTGGAACCCAAAACGTTAAAAGCAGCGGCGGTGAAGAAACCCGTGGCTGCGATGAAAACGGTGGATACCAGTTCTGGTGCGGATGTGAGATAGCCAAGGATCTGCCCTGAGACAACTTTTGAAGCGCGCGTGTAGGACACCAAGCGTTGAACCGGATCGTACAAAGCGTACTTCGCGATTGTGACAATTCCGGCGGCACTTAATGCAAACCAGATCAATGACATCGTCATTTAATGAGGGTTCCTATACAGGTAGGTTTTCACGATATTGATTTTGCAGCCTAGGCGCGCAACTAGCAAAATATTACGTACCAACGGGGTTATGGTGGAGTCTACGTGCTGCACTCCTCACAGACTCCACCGAAGTCTTCACGTGACTTAGCGGCCGTGCTGCAGATGGGTAAATTTCACTGTCAAGTAGTCAACAGTCTGCGATCAGGCTTCTTGCCGTCTCGCCCCGCTTGTCCCCGCACACGAAATTGGCGAAGCGATGGACAGCGGCGAGACGGCGCGTTCGGTTAGACGCTGGCACCGTATTTGTTCGGACTGGCAGTTCCTGGTGACACATACCAGACGATAAGGAAGATACTTCCGACGGGAACAAATCCAAGGAAGTACCACCATCCGGACAAGTCACGGTCGTGTAACCGCCGGACGCTCACTGCGAGTGTCGGCAAGATGAGCGACAAAAGTATTATGGAAAAAATTAAAATGAACAACCATGTGAGGAATCCGAAGTTCGAAAACAACCAAATTCCGAGACCTAAGACGATTGCGGTAACCGACTGCACGATGAGAGTAAACAAAACCCACCACCAGTATTCAGACCGGCCGGCGCGACCGTCGAAATCCCCATACTTGTTCCAGCACGTGGTAACTGCTTCCTTTAATCCCATCATTTCTCCCTAAATCTGTCAGATGAGTTGCAACTAAAAAGTCAATTCCAAATTTTTTAACTCGGCATCGGGTAACTCACAACTAAAAGTATATTGCGGCTAGCAGTCACCCACGGGTTTTCCAATCTCGGCGCGTCTGGGGAACGTACTGGATTCCACGACTTCCGTTACAATTATCTTCCATGAATGTGAAGAACTTCTAGTGATTGTCTGGGAGCAAGGCTGGCCA
>CAJIYV010000078.1 GCA_905181745.1 uncultured Actinomycetes bacterium
TGACCAACTTCACCGTCAAGTCCCTGAACTACTCGTGGGGACAGTGGGTTGGCGCTGTTGCCTACCCCGTGGGCATTTACCACGGGAAAAAATCCGAGAACTGCAACCATAAACCCAATCAGCGCGTGCTTTCCCCCACACTTCACTCCACAACGGTAAGCCATGCGCTGATACAAGGCGCTATGAGTCGGCACTGAACGGGAATCGGTCGGGGTCAGCTAGGGCAAACAATTATCAATTAACGCGGCGAATGCGGGTTCGCCGGGGAAGCTCGCTACCTCAATGCCACGAAGTGATACATCTCTAGGAATGATCGAACCCGGTGAAAAGTAGGCAGTAATGGGGGCGTTTGGCCAAGTTTCGGTAAAGGGGGGGAGGGCCGGGCTGATCAATTGGTAACTCAAAATCTTTCTATTCCCGGCTTTTTGGGCCAGAGCAATTGCCGGGAGCTGCTCGCAGGCTTTGCCAGTTGCAATGATAGTTAGGTGCGCGGTCACAGCGCTCTGGGAAATGCTGGCACAGGTTTTAGCCGGGTCGGTCTCCAGCTGAATTTCAATGTAATCCGTTAAGTTGCAGATGGCCAATTCCGCTGAGAGAGCAGGATGGGTGTCTGCGCTGACCAAATGGACAACAGTTACTTCATTCATTGGATCCAGCATACGGGTACTTGATTAGGATGTGGATATGTCAACAAGCGCCGAATGGAATGCATTACGTCAACAAATCTTGGACAAAGCCGTTGTGCACGGGAAAGTTATTCTCTCCAGCGGTCGAGAAGCGGACTACTACATTGATTTACGTCGAGTAACCCTTGACGCAGAAGCTGCCCCACTTGTTGGTGCGGTTATGCGTCAAGTCAATAGCGGTCTCGACTATCAGGCGGCCGGTGGGCTAACCCTTGGTGCGGATCCTGTTGCCTCGGCCATGATGCATAACGCGGCAGGTGAGGGTGAACTTCTTAATTCGTTTGTCGTTCGCAAGAGCGAAAAGCAGCATGGTTTGCAACGCCGCATTGAAGGACCAGACGTCAACGGTATTCGAGTTCTTGCGGTTGAGGACACGTCCACCACTGGGTCATCGGTAATGACCGCTGTTGAAGTGCTCTTGGTTGATGGCGCAGTTATTGCAGGAGTGAGCGTGATTGTTGATCGGGGTGCTCGTGCAGCAGTGGAAGAGCGCGGCTATAAGTACACCGCGGCATACACACTTGCTGACCTAGGCCTCGAGTAGATCCTTTTGTTCCTCGGTCACACCAAACTTGCGTTCGAGTGCAAGCAAAATTGTGACGAATGCGGCACCTGCAATAAAGAGCAGTAGTGCGATTCCGATTTGATCCGTGGGTGCGAGTAGCTCTCGCTCGGGCCCTTGCCAAGGCCACAATGCTCGCAAGGAACCGAGCATCAGTCCGGTAATAATTACCAGGGTTACCCGAGCACGATTTTCCAGCAACCACTTGAGGAGTGACACGAAAATTGCGAGACCGAGAATCGC
This sequence comes from uncultured Actinomycetes bacterium, assembly GCA_905181745.1. GTDB lineage: Bacteria > Actinomycetota > Actinomycetes > S36-B12 > S36-B12 > UBA4592. The sequence goes on from CAJIYV010000078.1 coordinate 1,492, forward strand.
TCCAAGAGCGAACACAATGAGATAGGTGAAGTTTCGATCGTTGACCGCTGCAATTGTTGGGTCATACATTCCTACTGTGAGCAGCAAGAACGAACCCGAAACCCCTGGCAGCACTAGAGCGCAGATTGCGATCAAGGCCGAAAAGAAAACGACGATCAAGCTGGGGTCGGCCATGTTCCCTTGCGGTAAACCGGTCAAGAAGAATACGAAGACTGCAGAAATCAAGCCAAGTAGAACAAATGAAGGGGACCAACCGCCCACCTTAGTAACCATGTGAGCGGGGACGTAGGTACCGGCAATCACGAGCCCGAAGAACAGAGCCTTCATAGCAATTGGTTGCTCGTCAAGCAATGGCTCAATGAGTTTTGCTCCAAGAATCACGGCGGCGCCCATCCCGATCGCAACTGGGATAAGTAGGCGCCATGGAAGTGACTTGAAAGTCGATACCGCGGTTTTGGTCGAAGCCTTCCCCGGGGCAAGCCCGACGAGCTGGCGAACACTGAGCACGAGGTCGGCGATCGAATTAATAAGCGTCTGGTAGATCCCCACGATCAATGCGAGGGTCCCTCCGCTGACTCCGGGAACCACTTCAGCTGACCCCATGAGGGCACCGCGACCAAGATTGGTAATGAATTTCAGCACTGCCACAGGCTAGTGGGTAGGTTCACTCCCGTGGATGAAGAACAGGCCGGCGAGCCCTTTGCCGTGATTGGTGTCGGACCGTGGGAGGGCGAATGGCCGAGCGAAGACCACTACGACCCGGATTTATTGCTCGAGGGGGACAAGCGCAATGTTGTTGACCGGTACCGCTACTGGAAACTAGAAGCGATCGTTGCTGATCTGGATACCAAGCGGCACCCGATGCATATTGCTATTGAAAACCTTGGCCACGACTTCAATATCGGGACAATTGTCCGTAGCGCGAATGCCTTCCTGGTCAACGAAGTCCATATTGTGGGCAAGAAGCGGTGGAACCGCCGTGGCGCCATGGTGACCGATCGGTACCAGCACGTCCACCACCATGAACACGCAAGTGACTTCCTCAGGTGGGCAAAGTCAGAGAGTCTGCCTGTGATCGGCTTGGATAATTTCCCTGGAGCGGTCAAACTTGAATCATTTACATTTCCCAAAAGCTGCGTACTAGTCGTTGGCCAAGAAGGAACCGGGCTGTCAGACCCCATGCGTGACGGGTGCGATTCCCTCGTGGAAATCTCGCAATTTGGCTCCACCCGCTCAATAAATGTGGGCGCCGCGGCTGCAATTGCCATGCATGGCTGGATTCGAACCCACGCGGCGCGCTGACACGGCTGCGATCGGTTACCGCGTTGTAATCCAAGCATGGAAGGATGAGGTCATTAAACCGTTCCCGTGCTCAAGCGGGCTAAGAAATTTGGAGTGTACATGCCGATTGCATCGCCCGAGGTTTACCGCGAAATGCTCGATCGCGCGAAGGCAGGGAAGTTCGCATACCCCGCCATTAACACCTCTTCATCGCAGACAATTGTCGCGGCAATCCGCGGCTTTGCCGAAGCAGAAAGCGACGGAATCGTTCAAGTTTCGTGGGGAGGCGCCGAATTTGCTTCAGGCCAAGGCGTGAAAGATATGGTTACCGGGGCCGTTGCCCTCGCGGAGTTCGCACATGTGGTCGCTGCAAAATACGACGTGAACATTGCACTTCACACAGACCACTGCCCGAAAGACAAACTCCCAGGTTTCATGGAACCACTTATTGCGGTCTCCCAAGAGCGGGTTGCTAAAGGCCTTGCGCCGCTATTTCAGTCACACATGTGGGATGGCTCCGCCGTACCTCTCGCGGAAAACTTGGATATTTCAGAGCGAATGCTTGATGCATGCGTCAAAGCAAACATTATTCTTGAAATCGAAATAGGTGTTGTCGGTGGCGAGGAAGATGGTATTGAAGCCACACATGACGCGAAGCTTTTCTCAACGGTTGAAGACGGACTTGAAACTGCGCAGCGGCTTGGTTTAGGTGAGCGAGGTCGTTACATGGTCGCTGCAACATTTGGCAACGTTCATGGTGTGTATAAGCCGGGTAATGTTGTATTGACTCCTGTGATCCTCAAAGAAATCCAAGATGCAGTTGGTAAGGAGTACGGAGTGGATAAACCATTTGACTTGGTGTTCCATGGTGGATCGGGGTCATTGCTGAGTGAAATTCGTGAATCACTGGATTACGGTGTTGTAAAAATGAATATCGATACCGACACTCAATACGCATTTACCCGTCCAATTGCCAATCACATGCTCGTCAATTACAACGGAGTACTCAAAATTGATGGTGAGGTCGGCAACAAGAAAATGTATGACCCACGTGCTTATGGCAAAGCCGCAGAAGCCGGCATG
>CAJIYV010000079.1 GCA_905181745.1 uncultured Actinomycetes bacterium
AACTGGCCCGCACCCGAATTGTCGAATACTTTGTGTTGGCTGGGGAAGACCCCAGTGTTGCAGGGGCTCGCATCGCTCTGGCTAATGCACTTTTCTAATCCTTAAATACAAAAAAGACCGCCGATTAAATTGGAGCCGCTATCCGGGCCATGGCCGGTTTTCCGGATCAATCGCGGGGTTGCGTCAGAGTGCACAACTTCAAAACATTACCGTAAAAATTTGCCTAACGAGATGCCAAGTGAGGTGAGGGTAGCCCGAGGAATTAGGACCCTATATTTTTGTTCAGAAGTGTTTTCAACGTACCAGCGGTGTTTAAGGTTTGGGAGGTAAATCCCTAGCTCACCTCATCGGGTGCTCCTTTTATCTCTTCCCAACTTAGTGATCATAACCATCGCACTGTAGGTGGCGCACCGGAAGGTAAATTATTTTAGGTTGGTCGCGTAACGACGCTGAGCCCCACTTTATGCCGTGGCCACGGCTGCTCCCTAATGTTTGATCTGACTAAGTGTAAGACAGGCCTACCTTGGCTTAAAATATTCCGACTGATGGTCAGCCCACCGAATGGGTAAGATCGCTGATATGAGTGCTGAAACAGATCGTAAAATAGTTGGCGAAGAACTACTAGTCACAGAATTTATTCAGGTGGAATTGCAGGAATCAACTGCAATCATTCATTTGCGCAGACCGCCAATGAACGCGCTTAATTTGCAAATGCAACGTGAGATAGAAGCAGCAGCAACATTTGTTTCCGGAAGAGTCGGCATTGATGCCGTTGTGCTGTATGGAGGAGAGAAAGTATTTGCCGCGGGAGCCGACGTGAAAGAGATGGCCAACATGACCTACTCCGATATGTCTAGTGCGGCACATAGCCTGCAGAGCGCTTTTGACACCGTAGCCAAGATCTCCCAACCCACCATCGCCGCTGTGACTGGCTTCGCGCTCGGTGGCGGCCTTGAACTTGCCATGTGCGCGGATTTTCGCGTCGCTGGCGACAATGCAAAACTCGGTCAGCCCGAAATCACACTCGGAATCATTCCTGGAGCGGGTGGCACGCAACGACTCCCCCGACTCATCGGCGGATCTAAGGCAAAGGAACTCATTTTCGGTGGACACATGATCTCAGCTGGGCGTGCCCTCGAAATTGGGTTGGTCAATCAAGTTGTTGAGCCGGCGCAGGTTCTGGGTGCAGCGCTCACATGGGCCAGTGGATTTGCTGGGGGTCCCAAGATTGCATTGGCTGCGGCGAAAAGAGCGATCGACAACGGCGCGAATGTAGATCTTCGCACCGGGCTTTCGATCGAGAGCACGGAGTTTGCTGCTCTCTTCGGCACAGAGGATCAGAAAAATGGCATGAAGTCCTTTGTGAATGAGGGTCCAGGCAAAGCAACCTTTGTAGGTCGATAGTGGCAATTTCGCAGGAACAATTTGACCTTGCAAAAGCAGACCCGAAACTTGCAAATATCGTCTACCACGATTGGGAATCCGAATCCTACGACGACAAGTGGAGTATTTCCTACGACCAGAGATGCGTGGACTACGCGCGCAACTGTTTTGATCATGTGGTACCGCGTGAGAGCCAAGGATCAAGTCTAGCTGGGGCAAGGGTCGTCGAGTTGGGCTCAGGAACCGGTTTTTTCCTACTTAATCTAATGCAGTCAGGAATAGGGGGCGCCGGCATTGTCACCGACTTGAGCTCTGGAATGGTTTCGGTAGCAGTTCGCAACGGCAAGAATTTGGGCCTGAACGTTACTGGAATTGTTGCTGACGCTGAGCTACTGCCGTTTGCGAATTCAAGCGTGGACCTGGTCGTGGGCCATGCGATGTTGCACCATGTGCCAGACCTTGATGCACTATTCGCTGAAGTGAACCGCGTGCTGCGCCCGGGTGGGCGTTTTGTGTTTTGCGGTGAACCTACCCAGAAGGGGGATTTAGTAGCCCGGGCGTTGTCACGGTTGACCTGGTGGACAAGCACGAGAGTCACCCAGTTACCTTGGTTAGTCGACAAGTGGGCTCGTCCAGCGCATGAGCTTGCGGAATCATCGCGCGAAGCAGCCTTGGAAGCTGTCGTGGATGTCCATACTTTTGATCCGAGCCAATTGGCTCGATTTGCTCTTCGTAGTGGCTGTGTTGATGTCAGTACGGTGACGCAAGAGTTGACTGCATCTTGGTTTGGTTGGCCCGTGCGTACTTTTGAAAGTTCAGTAAAAGCCGGGGTATTAGGCTTTGGTTGGGCAAATTTTGCATTTGGAACCTGGAAAAAACTGGAGGGTCTTGATCGCCAGGTGTTCTCCAAGATTATTTCTGACCGGTATTTTTACAACGTATGTATCACCGGGATGGCCCCTTAACGGGGCAAACTAATGCGAATTCTGCACTTTTCGTGGGAGTACCCTCCAGTCATGTACGGGGGATTGGGCACACATGTTTTGGCGCTGACCCAAGAGCAGGCTCGACGTGGTCATGAAGTGACCGTGATTACTCAAGCACCGATTCAAGCGCCCGCCGTAAACGAGTACTGCAATGGTGTGCGGGTTATCCGGGTGGCCAATCATTATCCAGATGCTCGGCTTGATCAGAAAAATTTTGACTATTGGGTGCACGGGTTTTCCCTAGCAAGCCTGAGTGCTATTAAACAAATGGATGCCGCGCCAGATATCGTTCACGGGCACGATTGGCTTGCGTCCGATCAGCTCCTTGCTTCCTCGCGAGAGTTCTCGGTCCCGAGCGTTCTCACAGTGCACGCGACTGAATTTGGTCGGCATAACGGGTGGCTCACCTCGAGACTGTCCCAAATTGTCTACTCCAGTGAACACAGATCTATGATCCTGGCGAACTCGGTGATTGTATGCAGTGAGTCCATGCGCAATGAAATTCGTACGGGTTACGGGTTGCGACCGAAGGCGTTCAACGTAATCCCCAACGCGATTAGCCCAAGTGACAACCAACATCCGACATCAGCCGCAACGCGTAAGGAAACCGACCCAACAATTGTAGTGGGTTTTATCGGTCGGCTGGAATGGGAAAAAGGCATCCATCACATAATCGATGCTATTGAATTAATAGATGATCTCAGCGTGAAGTTGGAAATCGTCGGCATTGGAAGTCAATGGGAAAGTCTTCAGGCAAAAGTCGCTAGAAAAGGCGTGAGTAAGCGCATTCAGTTCCTCGGACATGTCGCCGATGAGCGTAAGGATGCGATTTTGGGTTCTTGGGATCTTGCAGTTATTCCATCAAGCTATGAACCGTTTGGAATTGTTGCGCTGGAACTGGGGCAACGTGGAGTTCCTATCGTTGCCTCGAGAGTGGGTGGGTTGGTGGACATAATCTCCACGGAGGAGTTCGGATATCCGCTGGATGAAGTCACTGGCGCTGCTATTGCGAAGGCGATTTTGTCCATTAAAAACGATCGTGAGCAAGCACGTGCGCGAGCCGCTCGCCTCCGTGAACGAATTGCCGTTGAGTTTACTTGGGGAAATGTAGGCAACTTGACCGACAAAGTCTATGAAGAAGCATATGCAGAGGCCCATGAACAGGTACGCGCATGAAGCGGTTTAATCCTTGGCGCTTATCCAATCTGAATTGGATAGTTCGTAATCGAGCCTGGAATTGGTATTACCTTGTGCGGTATTTTCGATTTTTGAGACTGTATCATTTTGGCTCGCGCTCGGTGAGCTGCACTGGCTTCGTGTTTTTGGGTAAGGGTGTTGAACTCAGCGCGCGAAAAGGGTACGGAAGAATTGTGTTGGGGAGTTGGGTGCATCTTGGTGACCAATGCCGGATTCGCGCACATGAAGGCAGTATTCAGATCGGATCAAAAACCGTGATGGGTCGTGATAACACCATTAATGCCTATCTTGACATCACGATCGGTGATGAGTGCGTTATTTCCGACTCAATTTATATGTGTGATTTTGACCATCGATTCTCTGATCTGTGCGCGCCAATCCGCTTGCAAGGAATCACGAAATCTCCGGTTCGGATTGGGGCCAATGTCTGGCTCGGTACAAAGGTCAGCGTGCTGAAGGGTTCGCAAGTGGGCGCCGGCAGCGTGATCGGGGCCAACTCGGTCGTGCGAGGTGTGGTTGCCCCAATGTCAGTAGCAGCGGGGATCCCTGCCCGAGTTGTGAGATCCAGACTTGACGTTGGTGAGAAACAATTGCGCGTGCAGCGTCATGCTGAGTCCGTGCGCGTACGCACACGGGATGCACTAAATGAAATGAGGGGAAACGGTGCATCTGGGTCGACCCCCGATTTCAGCTGATGCATGTGAGTGAGCACGCGATCACGGGCATATTGCGCAGCTGTTTCGCGGGTAACCATGAACGCCCAGTCACTTGATAACTGAAGCATCAATTGATTTAGATGAGCTGATGTACAGGTGTTTCGTTCAATCAGATCGAGAACGTATTCTTGGCTTTGGCTATTCATCATTGCAATGTCGCGAACTGGATTTCCAGTCCACACGGACCAGTCTTTGCCACTTCCCCAGGAAGACGCTGACAGATGGATTGATGTTCGTGCCGTTGAAGTCACCTGTTCCAAAGTTGATGTATTGATTCTTGATTCAGGGAGAAGCTCAATTACGCGTTCAAACCAGGCGACGCCCTCATGCCACCAGTGTCCGAGGAGCTCGGTATCAATTCCGATCACGACCGTGGGAGATTCTGTGCCCTGCTCACGTTGTACGTCAAAGGATGTTCTGAGTTCACGCACGAAATTTCGAGCATCAACTTCAACTTGGATCTGTGCTGATTGAGGATCGTACACAGGTTTGTCTTGTCGTGATTTCTCGCCCACAGCACTAAGTTTGAGTCCGTATGCATGATCAACTGCATGAAAATCACGGTAAGTGGCAGCCCCGGCGTAACCCCGCTCATGTGACCACAGCAAGTCACTGATCTGCGCATTCCGGGCCACAACTTTCACCATCGATTCACCCAGTCGGTATGGAACGCAAGCGCTTTTGCCGACCGCTACAACTGCTGGCTCATCGACCATGAAGTGTGTGATCCCTAATTGTTGGTACACACCTTCCTGGCCAGGGCGATAGGCACATTCGGGCACCCAGATGCCAGTTGGCGAGGTGCCATAGCGCCGGGCGGAATCCTCGAGCCCCGCACGGAGGGCTATTTCGTGGATGCGTTCATCTAGCCCCGGCGTGAAGGGGTGGGTGGCCGGGCCACCCAGGAATTGGACCACCTGATCATCGATAAGGGATCGGATCCGTGGGGCAGTTCCACGGGAATAGTGACCCCGAAATATTGCCAATGCAGACTGGGCCCTACCCAATTCGTAGTCGCGGACCGGGTGATTATTTGGCAGGCTTCCGGCTCGAAGTTGCCAATTGTGCAGCCAAGATTCCAACCCCGTCACCGTTCTTGGATCGTCCAATTGAACGGCCAAGATCGGAGTGATCCCCAGGCTGGCAATATTGCGAAAGCCCCGGGCACCCAAGTGCGCGAGGGCATCAAAAAGTGGGAGATAGGAGTGTGCATAGGCCTGATAGAGCCACTCCTCACCAACTGGCCAACCACCGTGGCCTAGGACCCAAGGCAGATGGCTGTGCAAAACGAAAGCGACCGTGCCTCGTGGTTCTTGGTGATGATCATCTGTGGGATTGGTCACAATGTGCTGATGCGCTCCCACGATCTGACTCTAGAGTGTCATGAGCCTCCGCCAGCGTAAGTGGCCAGTTATGTTTCGCGCAGGTAATATAGTGCCCACGTAGAAATTTCCCAATTCAGTGTGAGCAAGATTCTGGCAAAGGAGTTGCACCCGTGAAGATCGCTGTCTGTGTCAAACAGGTCCCCGATACGTGGGCGGAGAAGAAATTGAGAGTCGATACGTCCACTTTGGATCGTGAGAGTGCCGACGGCGTACTCAATGAACTTGATGAGTACGCGATTGAGCAGGCCTTGCAACTTGTTGAAGCACAAGGTGGCGAGGTCGTAATCGTGACCATGGGCCCTGAGCGTGCCTCTGAGACCCTTCGAAAGGCGATCAGCATGGGTGCGGACGCGGGAATCCATATTGTCGACGAAAACCTAGCCGGGTCTGATGCCGTAGCAACTTCGGCCGTGTTAGCCAAAGTGCTCACCGGAAGAGACTTCGATTTGATTCTTTTTGGGTCAGAGTCAACTGATGCCCGCATGTCGGTTATCCCAGCGATGGTTGCTGAACGCTTAGATTTGGCCCAAGTCACTTTCGCCCAGAAAGTGGAAGTAGT
>CAJIYV010000080.1 GCA_905181745.1 uncultured Actinomycetes bacterium
GATTTGGTGGTGACAAAACCGGATTAGCAGAACAAGCAGAGGCACTTACCTCAGCCGGTTTTGTAGTGCTCGCCTATTCGGCACGCGGATTTGGCACGTCAACCGGATTAATCTCGGTCAATTCACCCGACTTCGAGGTGGCTGACGCCGCACGGATCATCGATTATTTAGCAACCCGTTCTGAAGTCGAACTTGATTCCCCAAATGACCCTGTCATTGGGTTCGCCGGTGGTTCCTACGGTGGAGCTCTCTCATTGCTGATTGCGGGGTACGACAATCGCGTTGACGCACTCGCTTCGGATATCACGTGGAATGACCTAGAAAGCTCCCTCTTTGGACAAAGCATTGCCCAGAGCTCGCAACTGGGAGCCTACAAAGATTTGTGGACCGGATTCTTTTTCAGTCGCGGGCTGGTCAACAGTGACGGGCAGGTAACTAACTGTGGTCGCTTCAGTCCAGCGTGGTGTGATGCATATGTTCAATCCGCCCAGAGCGCCACCCTCACTCCCGAACACGCCCAACTTATGCGCGCCTCTTCACCGCAGTCGATCACGGACCAAATCACTGCACCGGCATTAATCACCGGCGGGCAAGCTGACTCGCTCTTCCCACTGGCACAAACAAATGCCAACGCCCAGCAAATTCTGGCTGCGAACCCACAAACGCCGGTCGCCGTCATGTGGCACGGAATGGGGCATGATGGCGGAACCAATGAACGTGAGCGCCTTGATCAGGTAATCACGCAATGGTTCACCCAGTACTTGTTAAATCAGGAAAATGAATCACCCATTCCCGCATTTGACGTCAGCATTCCGGGCGGGAGTGTCTCAACCCAAAACGCTAGACCGCAGTCGGTGAACGCAACCACCAATTTCTATCCGGGGCTTTTTGGTTCTTCCCAGCAGGAAATAGTGATGGCTGGTCCCGAGCAAACCATAATTGCGCCCGCAGGTGGGACCCCAGCCACAATTACCTCGGTCCCTGGCCTCGGCGGGGCGTTAGCAGGTCTCGCGGGCAGCTTTGCCACGACATCATTCCCGGGGCAAAGTGCCTTTTTCCAAAGTGCACCGCTGGAGCAAGCATTAACGGTTGTGGGATCGAGTCAGATCTCGATTGCAATTAGTAGCGACAGGCAAGTCTTAGACGCTGTGCTTTTTGCGAGCCTTCAAGTTGTGTCGGCCAATGGGAGAACAACCCTGCCCCAAGCACTTGTCGCACCGATCCGCATTGATCAACTCACAACCACCCCGCAGAATCTCACTCTTGACCTCCCGACAATCGTTGCCCCAGTGAGCGCCGGTGACTCCCTGCGCGTGGTTATTTCGAGCACGGACATGTCCTACCGTCTACCTACAGACCAGCGTCTCTACACAATCTCAATGGTCGCACCTGCCGTCAGCCTTCCCTTGGTCAGCGAACTTTCCGTGCAAAGCCAAGAGTCCGGTGTGGTGTGGATCTTTGTACTCATCCCGATGGCACTGCTGGTACTTCTCATTCTGTTCATCACACGAAGCCGCTCTGTTGGTGTACCCGAACCCGTCCAATCTGATGCAGCCGTACAGATTCCACTTCACGTTTCCGGCTTAAGCAAGACCTACAAGGGTGGTTACCAAGCGGTCAACGATGTGAGTTTCGATGTTCCCGCCGGTGTAGTCCTTGGACTGCTGGGTCCCAACGGGGCGGGAAAGACCACGACGATGCGCATGATCATGGGTCTCATCTCCCCCACCGAAGGTGAAATTGAGCTCTTCGGTGAGAAAGTCACTTTTGGTGCCCCCGCTTTGCAACAGGTCGGCGCATTAATTGAGGGTCCTGGTTTTCTGCCCCACCTCACAGGCCGTAAGAACTTGGAATTGTACTGGCGCTCTACCGGTCGCCCCGGTGATCCGTTTCTTGAGGAAGTACTGGAAATCGCCGACTTGGGGAGCGCACTTGATCGCAAGGTCAAGGCATATAGCCAAGGCATGCGCCAACGCCTCGGGATCGCCCAAGCGATGCTGGGCAAACCGAACCTTTTAGTTCTCGATGAACCAACGAACGGACTCGATCCGCCCCAGATCATGGAAATGCGGTCGGTGATGAAAGCGTATGCGGCAACCGGTCGTACTGTAATTGTCTCCAGTCACATGCTCAGCGAGGTTGAACAAACATGTTCCCATGTTGTTGTGATGCATCGCGGTCACTTGATTGCTACCGGAGAAGTATCCGAACTACTGCGTGATCGAGGCGATGGCAGCCTTGAGGAACTATTCATGGAAATGATCGGTACCGACCTGACGGTGGGGAAATAATGAAACAACTTGGACATCCACTACCCATCCGCGTTGAATTTCGCAGGCAACTCACGCGCAAGCGGACCCTGGTCGCTTTCCTACTTATTGTGGCGCTTCCGCTCATTGTTGTTGCGGCCGTGAAGTTTGGACCAAGTTCAGATGGAGGTGGTGGCTTTGGTGATGGGGATCTTGACCTCGTTGGTTTAGCCACAGCGGGTGGATGGAACTTCGCACTGACCATGGTGTTTTTTGCTTCTGGTTTCCTCCTCTTGATTTTGATCGCCATGTTTTGCGGTGACACGGTGGCGAGTGAGGCATCTTGGTCCACCCTGCGCTACTTATTGATCTCTCCCGTGCCCAGGCGTCGCCTACTATTTTCTAAGCTCACTGTCGCACTTATCCTCTCGGCGATTTCAATTCTGATTCTCATCGTGGTGTCTTATCTAATCGGCTTGATTGCATTCGGTTCTGGGGCTTTGAGCACCCCCACCGCTGGACCCTTTACCGAGACCGAAGCGTTCCTGCGAATTTTCGCAATTGGGACCTACGTGTTTCTCTCTTTACTTTTTGCGGCCGGCATCGCCTTTCTTATGAGCGTAATAACCGATATTCCGCTCGCAGCTGTTGGCACAGCGGTAGTCGTGGTAATCGTGAGCAATATCTTGGGTGCAATTGAGGCATTGGGTGCCCTGCGTGAATGGCTGCCCACCAATTTCGCTAACGCTTGGATCGGATTCCTCAATGAAGATATTGAGTGGACAGATATCAATCGCGGGATTTCGTATTCAGTTATTTCTTTCTTGATCTTGATCACCATTGCGGTGCTCAATTTTGACCGCAAAGACATTACCTCTTAAAAGACGATGTTGAAAATGCGGTTGATGTCTGCCCCTTGCAGGCGCTCAGCATCACAACTACCTGAATTCGGTCGCTTTCCTAGCCAAAATCGGTCGTGAGCCACACCGTGCTAAGCCTTCCTCATTGTGTAGTTGCCCTCCGTGGCAATGAGGGCAGTATTTTTAGATTTTTA
>CAJIYV010000081.1 GCA_905181745.1 uncultured Actinomycetes bacterium
AACGCAGCCGTGGAGATCCCTACCTGGTTCTGCGACCTACCCGAAAACAGTCGCGAGCACTGAATTTAAAGGCAAGTACTTCTTTGAAGATCAAGTGCGCGAAGTCACGCCGGCGAAAGCTGCTGCTATTGGAACCGGGGTCGCCGCAATCACTCTCGGACTGTCTCATGTTGAGTCGGCTTTGACACACTCTTTGTCCAGGGGGGCGACGTACGTGTTTGGGGGTCAACCGCAGGACCACCGGTTATTGGGAAGGACCACGAGTCTCGCGATTTTTGGGGCCTTCGGGTGGTTTGCTGTGGGACAAGCCGAGCGGTTTTTGAGCAAGGGCGGCGGTGGCATTGATCCCGGCTTGGAGGAGGCACCAAAGATCCCAGAAGTCACCGGATCTTTGGCGTCAGGCCTGCCGTGGAATAAGCAAACGCGTGAGGGTGCCCGCTGGCTGAGTATGTCCCTGCCCCTCGAGAGCATCAACAGTGTGATGCAAATTAAGAATGCGAAACAACCGATTCGGGTCTATGCCTCACTTGAGGTAGCAGTGTCAGACGAAGCGCGCGCGCAGGTCTTACTCCGCGAGATTGATCGCACCAAGGCTCTCGAGCGAAAAGCTTTTGCGATTTTCTCTCCGACAGGTTCAGGATATGTCAATTACGTCGCAACTGAAACCTTCGAGTATCTGATGCAGGGAGACTGTGCTTCGGCTGCGATCCAATACTCCGTCCTTCCCTCAGCGCTGTCTTTGACAAGAGTAGATGATGGAACCGCGCAAACCCGAATGGTTCTCCAAGGTGTCGTTGAGCGACTACTCGCCATGCCGGCAGCGAAGCGACCCAAGTTCTTCCTTTTCGGCGAGAGCTTAGGTTCCCAAGTGAGCGAGGAAATGTTCCGAGATCTTGGCACTATGGGATTGCTGGGCACAGAACTTGATGCTGCACTGTGGATTGGCACCCCTGCAGCAACTAAGTGGCGCGATCAGCTGTGGGGAAAGAGTCAATTGGCGGATGCGCCAACGGTAGATCAATCGGGGATTTATTTCCCCCGAACTTTGCGAGACTGGATTGAATTGGCTCCCGAACAATATGACCGCATCAAGTTTCTGTTACTGCAAAATGGAGATGACCCTATTCCCAAATTCGGACCGCAGTTGCTGTGGCGTCGGCCGGATTGGTTGGGCCCTGCGGGTATGCGTCAAGTGGGTGCACCGAAGGGGACGCATTGGGTCCCGATCACGACCTACCTCATGACTTTCCTAGACATGATGAACGCGCTGATTCCCACTCCCGGAACCTTTGCTCAGGGTGGGCATGACTACCGGGACGTCCTGCCAAAGGCACTCAGGGACACGTGGCGCTTGGAAGCCAGTGACGTCCAAATGGAGCGGGTCAACCAAGCTCTGCGTCAACGTGAACTTGCCTGGGAGCTGTGCCGCGATTGGGCTGCCGCCAATGTTAAGCCGGTTCAAGATGTGGACAAAGCGCGAGAAAAAGTGCTCAAAGATGCAACGCGATATGCCGGTTACCCGGTGAATGAACCCGTACTTCAAGAAATTGTTAACTCAGGTCTGAATCCAATTTTGGTGTAGAGAATGAAAAAAATATGTCTTCTGGTCTCAATTGTGCTCCTTGGCATTCCCATTGGTCAGGGTGTTGCTCAAGCGGCAGAGATTGACGAAGTCTCCGGAACAGGTAACGGGGTTGCAGATTTGGGAACGATTCGAAAGCCTGTGATTGTGGATTTTACTTTTGTGGGGGCGGGACCATTGGTGGTTGCTCCCGTATTTGCCAAAGGAAAGAATTCAATACGGTGGATTGAAGGTGAAGCACCCGTGTCGGGAAGTCTGTTTGCTGAAAAGCATTCGTCGCCTTTGATTGGGGCCAAGATAACGGCGCCGGATCAATGGACGCTGCGGGTGCGGCCGATCACTAGTGCTCCGAAAATTCGGTCAGGTAAAACCCCGATCGTTGTTAAGCTTTCCAAGCAGACCAAGCGAGATACCATTCGAAAATTCGTATACCGGGGGAGTGGGGACGTTGTGGTGTTTCCCATCTCTGCAAAAGGGATGAGCGGGTTTCCAGTCGTCAATTCAAGTGGCAACGTGAAAAAGAAAATTACATTACCCCGGGGAACTAAATACATCTCAATCTGGGCCAATGGCCCATGGAAGTTGAAAAAGTAGTGGTCAGTACTTCACGAATTGTGCAGGTCGTACACGCTCATGCGCAGGGTGAGGTGGGTGACGTTGTTGTTGCCGGTGTCGGACCGATACCGGGAAGCAGTGTGTGGGAGCAGTCGCGGTTCATTGCATCGGATGACTCTTTGCGTCAGTTTTTGTTAAACGAACCCCGCGGCGGGGTATTTCGCCACTACAACTTGCTCGTACCACCCGTGAGCCCAAATTCGGACATGGGTTTCATCATTATGGAGCCGGAAGATACACCACCGATGTCTGGTTCGAACACTATTTGTGTAGCAACCGTGCTGTTGGAGACGGGAATCGTGCCTATGCGTGAGCCGGTCACGGACTTAGTGCTGGAGGCTCCGGGCGGATTGGTTCAGGTGCGAGCGGAATGTCTGGGCGGCAAAGTGACCTCGGTGACTTTGCAGAACCTCCCGAGTTTCGTTGTACACGAGCGGGAATTCATTGATGTTAAGGGTTATGGATCCGTTGAGGTAACAACAGCATTTGGTGGAGATAGCTTTGTTATGGCTAGGGCGAGTGATCATGGTTTTGAACTCAAGCCAAGTGAGGCGGCTGAATTAGCGCGATTTGGAATGCTTTTGCGAAGTGCGGCGAATAGTCAACTTAATTTTATTCATCCTTTATTGCCAGATTGGAAGCACCACTCCTTCGCGTATCTTACCGGT
>CAJIYV010000082.1 GCA_905181745.1 uncultured Actinomycetes bacterium
CCAGTTGCCGACGATCTTTCCGTCAAGGTCAGCAGCGGTGGTGATGTTGGAATCTGCCCATGAAACTTGTAGTGTTCCGGAGGTTTGAAATACCTGCGCGACGTCAACAATTCCAGCACCTTGTTCACGTGAAGCAAGAGCCTTGGGAACCCAAGAGATGGCAAAGTCTGCCCCACCCTGAGCAAGCACAGTCTGGGGAACGATATCAACACCGCCTTCGAGAATGGTTACATCAAGGCATTGATCCTCGTAGTAGCCCAAGTCCTTAGCGGCGTAATAGCCACCGAACTGAGCTTGCACGAACCACTGAAGTTGCAAAGAAACAGGCGTGAGTTCAGTGCAGGCACCGTCATCAGCCGCAGTTTCATCAGCCGCAGTTTCCTCAGCGACAGTTTCTTCGGCGGTCGCGGCATCTGAAGTCTCAGCTGCCGTGTCGTCACTACTGCTACATGCAGATAGCAAAAGAAGACCCGAAGCGGCCACAGCCACTATGCGAATCCAGCTTTTCTTTTGATTCATTCTTCCTCCTTATTGTGTGTGATTGACGAAAAATCTAATGTGTTGTGGAGACCTGAGCTGTGCGTGGTGTGACAAGTCGTTCAAGTGCGATGATCGCGAGGTAGAAAATCAACCCCGTGATAATCGCAGCCAGAACATAGGCCCAAGCTCGGCCATAAGCAGTATTAGCGGCTGCGCTTGCGATCCTGCTGCCAAGGCCTTGTTGTGGCCCACCGAAATACTCAGCGACAAGGGCCGCAATTACCGACAGTGGTGCAGCAATCTTGAGCCCGGTAAAAAAGAACGGGATTGCGTTAGGAATGCGGAGCACTCGAAGTGTGGTTCGGGGAGTGGCGTTTAGAGACCGCATCAGTTCGAGCTGGGTGGCATGTACTTGAATGAGCCCTCGAGTCACGTTGACGAAAATGGGAAAAAGTACGATGATCGCGGTGACCAGTACTCGTGGAGTCCTGCTCGTAATGTTGAACATATTATTTAAAATTGGGGTTAAAGCAATGATCGGAACAGTTGCCAACCCTGCCGCGAGTGGGGCCACCAACTTGTCAACGGTGATGAACCTTTGAGCCATTAGTGCCGTGATCAAACCAAGCACGGTTCCAAAAATAAGCCCCAGGAAAGCAGTCGTGGCGGTGTAATAGGCGGCGCCCCACATCATGGCGGCACCCGAGGAGAACTCAGAGGCGATCAGGCTGGGTGCCGGAAGCAGGAAAGGCTTTAGGTCTTGAACAACAACGAGTAGTTGCCAGCCGCCAAGAAATATTGTGGCCACCAAAATTGGAGGCCACACGTGACCCAGTTTTGTATTCATCAGATTTCGCCCCGGTGCGAAGAAGACGTGGAGTTGGAAGTGTCGTGAGCTCGCAGCGCCTCTCGGACGGATGTGACACAGCGAAAGAAATGATCTGACTCCCGAGTCATTTCGTCACGGCTACCGAGGTCCACGTCAATTTCAGCTGTTATGCGACCCGGCCGAGGTGACATCACGACAACCCGGTCGGAGAGGTACACAGCCTCGGGGATGGAATGAGTGACGAATACGATTGTTTTTCCGGTCTCCACCCGGATTTTAAGCAGTTCATTTTGCATACGCTCACGCGTCATTTCATCGAGCGCGCCAAATGGTTCATCCATGAGAAGTAATGGCGGGTCGACTGCAAGGGAACGGGCGATGGCAACGCGCTGCTGCATACCTCCAGAAAGTTCCCAGGGCCGGTGGTGGGCAAATTCGGAAAGTTGAACCATGTCAAGAAGTTCGGCGGATCGTTCCTGGCGTTGAGACTTTTGCCACCCGGCAAGTTCAAGTGGGAGCTCAATGTTCCTGGTAACCGTGCGCCAATCGAAAAGGGCGGCCTGCTGGAATGCGATTCCGTACAGACGCTCTTTGCGGGCGTCCTCAGGGGATTTACCAGAAACCTGAACACTGCCCGAGTCGAACCCGGTGAGGTCGCCAATGACGCGCAGTAACGTGCTTTTTCCGCATCCGGAGGGACCAATAAGTGAAATGAACTCCCCAGTGTGGACAGCCAAGTGTACATCAGAGAGCGCCGTAACCTCATTGGGATTGCCAGCATTGAACACTTTTGATAGGCCAGAGATGGCAAGGGCACTGCCTGGATTCTCCGAGTCAAGTTGCGTGGGTGTCATGTGAGCCCTTTCTTAGGAAGGTTTCGGGTCAGCAGTACGTCGACAGTTGCGATTACGGCGGCTACTACAAGGCCTAATGCAATTGCGCCGAACACAGCTACATAAACCTTTGCGGGCTGGGAGGTGGTTTCGCGTGCATACTCGACCATGAGTCGGCCGATTCCGCCGCGAACTCCGGTGGAGATTTCAGCAACGACAGTGCCGACGACACTGGCGGCTGCAGAGACTTTTAATGCTGGGACAAGATAAGGAATGCTCGAGGGAAAGCGAAGTTTCCACAGCACTTTGTTGTTCGAGGCGGCATATGAACGCATGAGTTCAAGTGAGGTTGGACTCGGGGCGTGGAGTCCGCGCAGCGCTCCTATAGACAGTGGAAAGAATGCCAGGTAAGCGGCGATGAACATCACCGAATACGTCGTTGACCATTGAACGGGTCCAAAGCTGATTTGGTTTCCAATTCCTACAATCAGCGGTGCAAGTGCGATCAATGGGACGGTTTGCGAGGCAATTACGAATGGTAGTAATCCACGTTCCATAAATAGAAAACGTTGCATCACTATCGCCAAAATCAGTCCGACCGTGACGCCGATCACGAAACCCCCGAGCGCCAAAGTGAACGAGTAAGTCGCAGCAGAGACCACTGCTTGGAAAACCGTAGTCTCTGAGCCCCGCACTTCTGGAGCTGTGAAGCCCGAAAGCATGGTCCATATATGCGGCATGGCTTGATCGGAAGTGTTAAAAGGCAGTTCGATGAGAGTGCCTACGAACTTGGTGAGCTCCCACATAATTGCGATGAGGGCAATTCCGGCAAGAGCCCACAGCAACGAAACACTTCCCTTTGTGATTCGTTCCCGTGCGGCAGACATGTTTACTCTGTGGCCAGCCGTTTTTCAACGACGGTGGGAATTATTTTCTCGCCATATTCAGCCAATGTGTGCTCCTTGTCGTCATGCTGCAGGTAAAGCGCGAACTGATCAACGCCGAGGCTTTTGAGTTCTTCTAGTCGCCGGATCTGTTCCTCAGGAGGGCCAATAATGCAAAAGCGGTCAATGATTTCGTCAGGGACAAAGTCGGCATGGGTATTTCCTGCTTGACCATGCTGGTTGTAGTCGTAGCCTTTGCGGCCTTTGATGTAGTCGGTCAATGCTTGGGGGATTCCACCATCGTTTTCGCCATATCGTTCGACAATGTCAGCCACGTGGTTTCCGACCATGCCGCCGAACCACCGCAGTTGATCGCGAGCATGGGCAAGATCTTCGGTGACGTATGCGGGGGCTGCAACGCAAATCTTTACATCGTCGGGGTTGCGGCCGGCAGCTTTGGCAGCGTCCTTAACCGCCTTGATTGTCCATTCGACGATTGCCGGGTCGGCAAGTTGAAGAATGAATCCATCGCCCACTTCTCCGGTTAAGGCCAGCATCTTGGGGCCGTACGCAGCAACCCACACCGGCGTGCGACTTTCTGAGGCCCAAGGAAGTCGAAGGTCGTTGCCCTTGTATTCGATGGTTTCGCCATTCACCAAGCCCTTAATATCAATCACAGATTGACGTAGGTCGGCAACGCTCACCGGCTTACCATTGGTTACGCGAACTGCTGAATCACCTCGGCCAATTCCGATTACGGTTCGGTTGCCGTACATCTCATTGAGGGTGGCGAATACGGACGCGGTGACGGTGATGTCCCGCGTAGCAGGAT
>CAJIYV010000083.1 GCA_905181745.1 uncultured Actinomycetes bacterium
CTCAACCGTGTAACGCCCAATGTCAGAAATGCGTCCGTTCAAGGTCGCGCTGAATAGGACGGCTGCACCAGCTTCAACTAACGCCGGTACACCGTCATACACACTGACACCTGAACTTGGATCCCAGGCGGCGGATGCTTCTGGGGTGAGATAACTCCGGGCTACCGCATGATCATTATCAAATGATGCTGAAGATTCCAGAAAACCTTGAACAATCTCGGTGGGAGTCATGCCCGCTCGGGGTGGGCGGGCGATCACTCGAATGAATTGATCCGCGCTGGTATTAGCAACCAGTTGTCCTTGCTCAACTGGACCATCGGTTGGCACTTGAGCGACAAATGATCCTGAACCAACACCACATCCGGCTAATAGAACGCTGACCAGAATCATCAGGAAACCCGTACGCATCATGGTGCACCCCTTCGCCAAGGCGCCGTGTCTAGTGGGTCCCTGGCCCTTGTACCCGGGCCAGTTTCCGTCTGGGATTGATCCTTAAATTGCTCGGTCACTCCGGGCTCAACAGCGCGGCTAAAGCCCTCCTCCAGAGGTAAGGGGGATGCAATGAAACTCGCACCGGCGATCCTCGGCAGGGTCAGTCGGAAACAAGAGCCTTGCCCGGGCTCACCGGCCGCCTCAAGCCAGCCACCGTGCAGTCGCGTGTCCTCCAACGCAATGGCAAGACCCAGCCCGCTACCTCCGGTTGTGCGGGCTCGCGCTTTGTCGGCCCTCCAAAACCGGCTAAACGCAAGGCTCGCCTCACCTGGCATTAAACCCACTCCAAAATCACGAACGGCAACCGCTACTGCACTCGGGTCACCAGCAAGTTCAATTACCACGCCAGTTCCGTTGGCATGTTCGATTGCATTGTCCACCAAATTTCGGATAACTCGATCAATCCGCCGGTGGTCGCACTCAACATAAGCCGGACGCTCATACGCTGCGAACCGCACCTTCACGTCGTTGCGCTGCGCAAGCGGCTCTGTTGCGTGGATAATTCGTTCAATCATGGGAACCAAATCTGTGCGATCAGTTTCAAGAACCGCCGCCCCAGCGTCAAATCGTGAGATCTCCAAAAGGTCAACCAACAACGACTCGAAGCGATCAAGTTGCTCCTGAAGTAACTCAACAGACCGGGCAGTTGACATGTCAAATGAGCCGCGATCTTCATACATGACGTCTGCGGCCATACGGATCGTAGTTAACGGTGTTCGCAACTCGTGGGAAACATCAGACACGAATCTTTGTTGTAAAAGTGAGAGCTCTTCTAGCTGGTGGATTTGCATTGCCAAGTTTTGAGCCATTTCATTAAATGATGTAGCAAGTTGCGCCAAGTCGTCTTCCTTCTTCACTTGCATGCGATCGTTCAATTTCCCTGATGAAAACCGTCTGGCGATCCGTGCCGCTTCACGCACCGGGACCACTACTTGGCGAGTGACAAGCAGCGTTAACACGGCAACCAAAATAACCAGAATAATTCCCGTTCCAACCACGGCACCGGAAACCAAATCAAGGGTTTCCTGCTCCTGATCGAGGTTGAAAAGGTAATACAGTTCGTAGGGGCCAACCGTCGGCACCAACAAAGGCGCGCCAACGATCAGTCCAGGCGTCGATCTTCCATCAAGAAAAACAATTGGCGCATACGTCCATGATTGACGTTTCGTCTGCTGAATTGACTCGCGCAATCCCGCGGGGATACTCGACACCGCGACTAAGTTTGTTCCACGCTCAGGTGCATCCGTATTAGCAGCAGAGGCGAGCAACAGGACGTCAAATGCCGATGGCGAGCCGGAGCGGGCACCCAGTGTTGCGATGACGCTGTCCACCAATCGAGAGGCTGAAGGTGTCGCTGGACCAGTATTTGCGGCATCGAGTAATCGTTGGGCCTCCCCCAAACCAGCAGACGCCTCACTAATCGCCGAGCGGTCTTTTGACTCTAAAAGCCCCGTCGTGACGCGAGACAATAGCGAAAAACCGAGAACTGTCACGAGGAGCGCACTGAGCAGTAACGTAGAAGTAGTTACCCGAAAGAGCAACGAGCGTCGCCACACACGCCTACTCGTGCGAAATGGCGTCGAAATGAAACGAAGAATTTTCACAATGGTGAAATCACCCTAAAGTGGGCCAGCTTTGTAGCCCACGCCGCGAACAGTCAAGACAATGTCTGGTCGTTCAGGATCGTGTTCAATTTTGGCGCGCAACCGTTGCACATGAACGTTGACGAGTCTTGTGTCAGCTGAATGACGATATCCCCAAACATCTTCAAGGAGCGCCTCGCGCGTGAACACTTGACCCGGCTTGCGTGCCAGGCACAACAACAGATCGAACTCAAGTGGGGTCAACGAGAGGTTTAGCTCGCCTCGGCGAACAGAATGTCCGGCTACATCAATTGTCAAGTCTGCGATGTGCAGCTCTGCTGGGGCCGAATCTTCACTTCGACGCATTCGCGCGCGCACTCGTGCCACTAATTCCTTTGGCTTAAATGGTTTGACGATGTAGTCGTCAGCACCGGCTTCCAACCCCACCACCACGTCAACCGTGTCACTTTTCGCCGTTAACATCACGATCGGGGTGCCCGACTCGGCGCGAATTAATCGACACACGTCCACACCATCTTTGCCAGGCAACATCAGATCCAGTAAGACGACGTCCGGTCGACTCTCTCGAAATACGCGCAAGGCCTCGGAGCCATCAGAACAAAAAACCGGTTCGAAACCCTCCCCCCGAAGCACGATGCCGAGCATCTCGGCCAGTGCAAGGTCGTCATCAACCACCAAAACTCGGCCACGGGCTCCACCATCAACGCGCGCGCCAACCTTTGTCATATCCATGACCCTATGGTGTCACCCTGTCCTTTTGCCCACAAGCCCGCGCCAACACAAATAAAGGTGAGGTGGGAATCCCGGCGGAACACCCACCCCACCTTGAGGCACACGTGGCTAAGTTGCCCCTAGTTACGCACAGCTGTTAGTAGCGATAAAGCTCTGGCTTGTACGGTCCCGCCACATCAAGACCGAGATATTCGGCCTGTGGCTTTGACAGTTCGGTTAGCTGCACACCCAGTGCATCGATGTGCAGTCGTGCGACCATTTCATCAAGGTGCTTAGGCAAAACGTGAACCCCGAGTTCGTATTCATCGCTCTTCGTGAACAACTCGATCTGTGCAAGCACCTGGTTAGTAAATGATGTGCTCATAACGAAAGACGGATGACCTGTTGCATTTCCTAGGTTCAACAGTCGGCCTTCGGAGAGCATGATGATCGAATGGCCATCAGCGAAAGTCCACTCGTCAACTTGGGGCTTGATCGTCTTTCGTGTGATTCCCGGTGTCTTGGTCAGTCCCACGAGGTCAATCTCATTGTCAAAGTGACCAATGTTTCCGACGATCGCCTGATGCTTCATCTTGGACATGTGATCGGCGGTAATGACGTCGTAGCAGCCGGTGGCCGTGATAAAAATGTCGGCTTCCCCAACTACGTCTTCCATGCGAGCAACCTGGTATCCGTCCATTGCCGCCTGCAGCGCACAAATTGGATCGACTTCAGTGATAATTACACGAGCACCTTGCCCACGAAGTGAATCCGCTGAGCCTTTACCCACATCGCCGTAGCCCGCAAGAACTGCAACCTTGCCACCGATCAATGTGTCGGTTGCGCGGTTGATTCCGTCAACCAACGAATGGCGGCAGCCGTACTTGTTGTCAAACTTACTCTTGGTAACCGAATCGTTGACGTTGATGGCGGGGAACAGCAGTGACCCCTCGCGAAGCATTTCGTACAACCGGTGCACACCTGTTGTGGTTTCTTCCGTGACTCCAATAATTCCGTCTGCGATGTTGGTCCACCGCTGTGAATCTTCGGTCAAAGTCCGTGCGAGTGTTTCCAGAACGACCGTGTACTCCTCTGACGTATCTGCATCGGGCCTTGGGACAACTCCAGCTGCTTCGAATTCCTTACCCTTGTGCACAAGAAGTGTGGCGTCTCCGCCGTCGTCCAGAATCATGTTCGGACCTTTACCGTCTGGCCACATCAGAATCTGCTCGGTGCACCACCAGTATTCTGGGAGGGTCTCACCCTTCCATGCAAATACTGGAACACCGGCGGGATTGTCAACGGTGCCAGTTGGGCCGACAACGGTCGCGGCAGCCGCATGATCTTGTGTGGAGAAAATATTGCAAGAAGCCCAACGGACTTCGGCGCCTAGTACGACCAACGTTTCGACCAACACTGCGGTCTGCACCGTCATATGGATCGACCCGGTAATCCGTGCACCGG
>CAJIYV010000084.1 GCA_905181745.1 uncultured Actinomycetes bacterium
TTCATCACTTACGCTGCGGGCACTCGAATGGCAGGCAGTGGCGGCCTGGATGTGGCTCGAGATTTACTTGACATGATCTTTGACCAGGCCGAAGCAGATGAAATGTTCGAGAAAATGGTGAGCTCCATCGCAGAACCACCATTTCATTTCATGCGCAAAATGGAACACTCACAAATCTTGTCCTTCATCAAAGATGAACACCCGCAGATCATTGCTGTTCTTCTCGCATATTTACCGTCAGACCTTGCTTCATCTGTTCTTTGTTCACTTCAAGATGAGACACAGGGCGAAGTTGCCGGTCGAATTGGCCTCATGGGGCGGGTCAATCCGGACTCCGTTCGCTTAGTCGAAACTATCCTGAAACGCAAAATGTCCAACGTGCTCGTTACAACGGAATCTTCATATATCGGCGGTATTGAACCCTTGATCGGCATTATTCAACGCACCGACCGACAGACTGAGAAAGTTCTCCTCGAAAGCATTGAGGAACAAGACCCGAAACTCGCAGAGACTATTCGCTCACAACTGTTCCTATTTGAAGATATCAAGAATGTTGACGACAGGTCGCTGCAGTTGATTCTGCGTGAGGTCAATCCGCAAGACCTTGCCATGTCGTTAAAGGGCGTGAGCACGGGACTTCACGAGAAAGTTTTGAAAAATCTGTCCAATCGGGCCGCGGAAATGCTCGAAGAGGAATTGGAACTTATGGGCCGGGTGCGCCGCAGCGGTGTAGAGGAAGCCCAAGGGAAAATCGTGGCTATAATCCGGCGCCTTGATGAAAAGGGCGATATTGAAATCAGCGCCGGTGGTGGTGAAGATGACTTCGTTGTTTAATGCCTCTCCGGTAACACCAGCTGAAGCAAGCACCCTGACTGCAACTCGGTTTGACAGCGTGTTGCGACAATTGGAGGTTGATCTTGCCCCGGAACTCAATCCCCAGGCGGTGGTTCTTTCTGCTGAGCCAACCGCACTAGATTTAGTCGTCGAATCTGAGTCCAGTGTGATGACCCGCGGGTTTGATGCGGGTTTTGACACTGGTTTTGAAGCCGGCCACAAGAGTGGACATGAAGCTGGGTTTACGACGGGTGTCAACGAGGGTCGAGAGCAGATGGCTGCCGATGTCCGCGCGGAACTCCTCAGCGAGCACACGGCCATCATGTTGGAACACTCTGAATTGAGGGCCAAACTCGAAATCGCCTTGAACGCCTTGGCAAGTGGCATGTCCTCATTGGAGTCGGCCACTATTCCGGTGTACACCGAGGTTGGTATGAATTTAGGCGGTGTGGTCGTCGAACTTGTAGAAGCACTTCTCGGGGCAGAACTTTCTACCGACAAGGCGCACGTCGTCAACTCGATCAGCGCCGCCGCTGCCGAAATCCCCGGCCACTCTGAAGTGCGCGTGGCATTGCACCCGGACGATCTTGAATTAGTTCAAGGCTTGGGTATCGATTTCGAAGAGAACCTTCAGCGTCCGGTTCGCCTGTTGGCCGATGACTCAATCGAAGTCCACGGAGCAACTGTGACAAGTGGATGCACTCGGGTCGATTCCCAAATCAGCCAACGGATTGCACAATTAAAGGAGGCGATTTCTCCGTGAACCTCCAACAGACTTTAAATCGTGGTCGCGATGCTGTTCGCCTTCCTGTGAGCGGAGAAGTCGTCGGCGTCAACGGATTGACGATCTGGCTCGAAGGTGTCCGGTCAGCAATCGGTGACGTACTCGACCTAGACGTTCAAGGGCACAGCCTTCCAGCTCAAGTGGTCGGAATTTCTGGGGATCGGCTGGCGTGTATGCCCCTGGGAGAAATGTCTGGCGTTGCACCCGGTGTTACCGCCCGAGCCACAAATGCACCGGTGCGGGTACCTATTGGCGATAAATTACTGGGGCGCGTCATTGATGCCCTCGGAAGCCCGATAGACGACAAGGGTCCCCTACCCGCCATGCCATTGTTGCCCACGACCAATCAGGCTCCGTCCCCACTTTCGCGCCAACGCATCACACAGCAATTGCATGTGGGGGTTCGAACAATTGACACCTTGATCCCAATTGGGCGAGGGCAACGAATCGGGATCTTCGCCGGTTCAGGTGTTGGAAAATCAACTCTGATGTCCATGATGGCGAGAAACACCTCGGCTGATGTAGTGGTCGTGGGACTTGTTGGCGAACGCGGCCGTGAAGTACTGGAATTCATCGAGAATGACCTCGGTCCAGAAGGCCTGGCTAAATCAGTAGTCGTTGTTGCGACCTCAGACATGCCACCCATGGTGCGTCTTCAGGCGGCTTCGACGGCTACTCGGGTGGCTGAGCATTTTCGAGACCAAGGACTGCACGTATTGTTGTTCATTGACAGCATCACACGGACCATGACCGCGCAACGAGAGGTGGGTCTGTCCGCTGGTGAGCCACCCGCGGCCCGCGCATATCCCCCATCTGCATTTGCCATGTTGCCTCGCTTACTCGAACGGGCCGGTGCCTCGAGCGTTGGCACCATTACTGGTATTTACACAGTTCTCATTGAGGGCGACGACCTCCAAGATCCCGTGGCTGACAGTGCCCGGTCGATCCTTGACGGACATATTGTTTTAGACAGGGAGCTAGCCACCGCAAATCACTACCCGGCCATTGACGTACTCGGTTCTGTCTCTCGAGTAGCACCACATGTGACCAGCAGTGAAGTTCAGTTGAGTGGTGCCGAGTTGAAAAAACTGTTAGCGGCCTACCGGGAAGCTCGTGTTTTGGTGGAAGTCGGCGCCTACGTGAATGGGTCCAACGCTGACGTGGACCGGGCCATATCACTCATGCCACGTATTAATGCGTTTCTTCAACAGCCCACCCACGAAGTCCCCAGTCTTGACGCATCGCAACAGCAACTTTTCGGATTGGTAGGTGCCCAGTGAAGAATCGAAACCTTGATGTCTTGCTGAAAGTTCGAAAAGCAAAGCAAAGTCAAGCGCTTGCTGCTTTGGGAGTCGAACGAGTGGCCGTTGCCGGTCTATCTTTTCAACTCGAGGAAGCATCTTCAAACCTTGCTGAACT
>CAJIYV010000085.1 GCA_905181745.1 uncultured Actinomycetes bacterium
CCAGTTGTAGGGCGGGTCGGGCTCGAACCGACGACGACCGAATTATGAGTTCGGGGCTCTAACCAGCTGAGCTACCGCCCCTTGAGGCACACCTGAGCATATCGGTCGAGAGTGGGGGACCATGATCGTGTTCCTTCTCCGCGTGAATGAATAACTTCAGAGTGAACCGAATGCTCATAAAATCGGTTTATGGGACTTGTCTCACATTCGACTTATGACCACATCCTCGTTGGCGCAAGCAGAATGGAGCCCGCAACGGTGTGGCAACTGGCCAAGTGCGGACCTTGCCATGGGTGGAAACCAAGCGGTCAAAGAATGGTAATTCGCCGGTTAGTTCAATAGCGGGAACAGACAGCAGGCTAAAATCTGTGACAAAAAAGCACTAGTGATCATGATGTTACTGGTGCGACAAACTATGAAAAAAGAATCAAAATAAATGTGCAAAATGCTTGCGCGCCGGATTGCAATGGGTGTACACATAGGTCACTGAGCCGCAAGGTCAGGTCAGGTAAGGATTCGACAGCTGGTCCGGGGAAGATCCGGAGACACCACTTGCTGGTGGGTTGGTTGAGTTGAAAAATCTGAAGATGGAAGAAGAACTGGCGAAGTGGCGACACGGAGCGAGCATCGCGGAACGGCAAGGTACGCGAAGGCCCTGGGAAACCGGACAGTAGAGGCGCCATCTAAATGGACGTCCCCTCGAACTCATACTTCGAGGGGACTTCCTTATTTATAGAGCAAAAGCCGCCCTCGGCAACGTTGCCACGCCGAAGCGGGTGAACTTGCCTGTGTAATTGCTCACAGGCAGTTCCCGACTCTTTTTAGAGCCTGGTATGTGCGCGGGCAGGACACTATTGAACTGCGCTCTTTCTTACGGTGGGAATTAGCCGGTCGAGACCCCAAAAGATGAGCCCGAGCACAATGCCAAAGGCCGCGATCTCAGCAATATTGACCAATACAGATTGAAGTCCCAAATCAGCGACATTGACAAACCCGTAGGGGTACGCATCAATAAATACGCCACGGACCAACGTATATGCAGCCCACGCCAGCGGAATCACGAGAGCCGTGAAAATCGACCCGAAGGTGACCTGCCGTCGCGGTCCCAGGATCAACCAAATCACCACGGTCAAAGCCGGCGTTATGTAGTGCTTGATCGCATTAACAACAATGTCCACACCTTCGACCTGGACATAGGGCGCGAGCACCACCGCATAAATAAGTCCAGTGATAGAGATCATCACTAGTGAATCCATCCGCACTGCATGCCACGCAACACCACCTCGGACGGAGTTACGGGCCAGCATGGTTAACACGACCGCGACAATTAGGTTGCTCAAGTTTGTGAAATAACTCAGGGAGTCCACTACCCGACCGACCAGTCCGGCAATGCCATCATCATTTAATCCCAAAGAATTCGGGGCGATCGTTGTCAGTGGGTTCACGTTGAACACCGTCAAGACCATGCCAAGCGCTAACCCGAACCAGGCGATTGACGCTGCTACTGCATGCGTAACCCGAAACTTCATTTGGCAACAGTATGACAAGGAGATGCATTTGGTGAGCGAGACACCCGCTCCGTGCCGTATCTAAAAGAAAGTCACTTTTCTGGTGCGTAGGGCCTGACAAGTGAGATCAAAAAATTGTTGGCTTTCTTGCCACACGACCTCGCGAATACGAACCAGACTCTATACTCCGCTTGTGAACACCGCCCTCGTTCTCTCTGAAACCAACCTCGCCCACGAACTCGGATACGTTGAAGATTGGCTGCTGGAGAATCACTTCACTATCGAACGGATCTACCGCAAAGACTTACTTGCCCCAGTGCCGTTTCCTCCCGCTGACCTGCTGATCAATATGGGCTCCCTGAGCTCAGTGGCTTCCGGTTACACCCAAGCCCCCGCATCGCTCGAAATCGACATGGTCAAGGACTGGACTTCCCAAGGAAACAACTACATCGGTTTGTGTTTCGGCGCCCAAGTTCTCGCAGTCGCCTTAGGCGGACAGGTCACACGCCAAGCAACAATTCATAAAGGCCTTGAAAAAATTGATTTTGTCGGATCAGATCAACGAGGCCCGTGGGTTCGTTGGCATGAAGACTTTATTTCCGATGCCCCAGGAGCAATCATTGATTCCGCCGTCAGCGAGGCCATCCTGATTTTTCATAGTGAAAATGCATGGGGAGTGCAACCACACATTGAACTTACGCCAGAAACCCTTGAACGCATGGCAATAACGATTGGGGTGTCCCCGGAAGATTACGCGCCACTGGTTTCCCAACTTGGCGCCAATGCCGCGACTGCACGGGCAGCAACCCTTGCGCTGCTCGATCACATCAGGCTCAATCAAGCATGAGTCGCAATCAGATTCCCCGCGATCACAAGGATGATCACTCCCATCACAGCGCTGCAGTCCGTCGCGATTTCCTCGTAGATCACACGGGCACAACACTTGACCACGTCGCCGGCTTTAGTTTCGACCCGCAAACCACCCGCGGGAATATCGAGAATTTTATTGGCGCGGCACAAGTACCAATTGGAATTGCAGGTCCGCTGCTTGTTCATGGTGAGCATGCTTCCGGCGAGTTTTACGTACCACTTGCAACCACCGAGGGAGCGTTGGTCGCCAGCTACAACCGAGGAATGCGGGTCATCCATGAATCCGGTGGCGCCACAGTCACCATTGCTCAGGATCATATGCAGCGCTCCCCCGCATTCTTATTTGCCAGCGCACGCGAGGCTCGAGATTTTGGCTTATGGATCAACGAACATATTGAGAACATAAGAACAGTAGCCCAAGGTACTACCAGCGTTGGAATGCTTGAAGGAATCACCCAGTTCGCAGTGGGTCCCAATTTGTATCTGCGCTTTGACTACACAACCGGTGACGCTGCCGGTCAAAACATGACCAGCAAAGCCACCGACGCCGCATGCCAATGGATCACATCTGCGTACCCGCATAACGTGGACTTTATTTTGTCCGGGAACATCGACACTGACAAGAAGCACTCACAGATAAATACCTTGCTTTCCCGCGGAAAGCGGGTGATTGCCGAAGTCACCACCACTGCGCACACCTTACATAATCTCGTTGGTGTCTCCCCAAAAGATCTGTTTCGTGCCCGACAAATTTCGCAGGCTGGTGCTTTCATGGCTGGGTCAGCGAACAACGGGGCGCACGCGGCCAACGGACTGACTGCCTTATTTATTGCAACCGGCCAAGACGTTGCAAATATCGCTGAATCACACAGTGGTTTGTTGTACACACAACTTCTCGACAATGGTGACTACTACTGGTCAATCACTTTGCCCTCAATGATTCTGGCCACTCACGGCGGCGGCACCGGACTTGCCACACCACAGGAATGCCTGAAACTTTTAGGTTGCACTGGGCCAGGGACGGCCAAAAAACTAGCCGAGATCGCCGCTGCAACTGTCCTCGCCGGCGAGATCTCGCTTGCATCCGCCGTCCTCGCTGGAGACTGGGTCACCGGACACGAAAAGTTAGGCCGCAACCACTGAACTACACGCTCTGGGGTTTACTACTCCGCATCAGGCTAGATTCATCGCGCGAGCGTTCAGATCCTGACATGGTGATTAATGCGCCCCACATCAACACACATGTCCCTACGACAACAATTGCCGTTGACACCCATAAAGGCACACCCGCCGAGTTAATCCACGCAGGTACCATCCCTGGGTCAAAAATTCCGACGTTAGTTCCGGCGGCATATCGGTGCGCATTTGACCAGAAAGCAACAATTCCGGCCACCGAAAGACCGCCTGCGACCCAGATCAGTGGGAGACGCGGCATCACGATCGGCACTTGCACACTGCGCCCAAAAAGCAACGAGGCGACAAGCAAACTCAATAGAGGAAGCAGGTAGCGAGGTTGGACAACCTCCCCCGCTCCTAGACCCTCTTTCTGCAAGAACCAGAGTGGAATTACGTACAAAGACACAAGAGTAAACGATGCGGCCCACGCCTTGCGAGTCCACATTGTCGACAGTCCCGCCCAGGCCATCGCCCCGACAACAAGGACACCCACCATCGGCACCAATGGCACCAACATTGTGTCATTCCAGCCCAATGCGCCGTCACCGACAATTCCGCGAAATGTCGCCGGCAAGTACCCGAAATTGGTCAGTAGTAGACCCAGGCCACGATCTGCTGTTCCCATCAGACCTTCATCGCCACCACCGGGGGTCGGGAAACTGAGATACGAGTATGCGCCAACAATTCCAAGAATTACCACGCACATGGATGAACCGATGTTGGCCCGTGCATTGCGCCAGCCCGCGAGGAGAAAGACCACCACGCAAGTCACTACCACGTATGCCGCAGCATCGACCCGAGCACTAACCGCCATCGCGACAGCCGCGGCCGCTCCACCTGCCATCAACCAAGTCCGAAGCGACCGCCAGCTTCGTTGATGCAACAGGGCTAGAGAAAAACCCCAAAAGAGCAGGATCCCCGAAGACACCCAGCCGCTGGGATTGGTTGAAGGAAGCAGGAACAACCCCATCGGCATAAAAGAAACAACTAGAGCCGCAGACGTAGCGAATGCAACACCACGGGGAACAATTCGTAACAGCAACGCCAACAGCAAGCTGGCAATCGCAACATTTAGCAGCCGCATTGCCAAGACGGACCGCTCGACATTTTCTGACACGAGTAGCGACATCAGGCCGTAATAACCAGTCGGGTATAAATTTTTCACCTGATTGAGGTGACTGGTAGCCACCAACGACTCGTTCTTTTTCACCTCGAGCGTACATTCAGCATTAACCGAACTGTCATATCTGAAGCAATCACTCGCCTGCAGGACATTCGCGGGGACTCTAGCAACCCCATCAGCTCCCTGAACAGAATCAGCGCCGGACACTAGGCAGCCACCCCTCGATTCCCCACCAGCGCACCAGATGGACGATAGGTGGTAATCATCATCAGGAGAAGAACCCACGGGGCTGGTCAAAGCCCAGCCCACGCCAGTAAGGAAAAGTGCAAGGGGAACCCAGACCCATACCCAGCGAGACATCCGTGTTGCGACGCTCTGATTATCTGAGTCGGTTCTCATAGCTCCTATCCTAATTGCGCATCAGTGTGTGGAACGACGGGCTTGAACCAGGTTAACGAGTGAGTATTTCGAATTGCTCTTCCTGCGACAGCACCAAAAACTCGTCAAGTTCTGCGTAGAACTCATCAATCGTCAAGCCGAAGGTTTTGTCAAAAGCAGAATAGAAGTTCTCTGTTTTACTGAGTTGGTAGAAATCAAAAATAAGTTGCTCGTCAGATGTCAGTTGCGCCAAATACGCGATCGCCATGAACCCAACGGAGTACTGCAAGTACCCAATACACAACTCGCCGCAGTATTTCTTGACTCTTTGAGTGCTGATCTCAGATTCAATGTCAATTAGGGCTAATGTAGGCCAAGTCAACTGCTGCTCCCGCACTTGTTGCTGCCACTCCTGAATTGTGCGATCACGCGGGTCCTCGGTCCACCCTTCTTGTTCATCGAGAATCATCTCGAAATAGACCGCGGCCCCTTCCTCAAACCACCGTGGCATCGGTGTATGCTCAGGATTTTCTTGTGCACGGTAGATGCGCTGGGACGCTTGATACACATGAAAGTACTCATGAGCGGTAACGCTTCTGGTTCCGATCAACTCTGCCGGAAATTTCATCGCGCAGAATTCATTTTTTTCATTTGCGCACGGATTGTCCACGAAAGACTGATTGGGCTTGTCGAAGTCATACGATGCTTGCGCAAAAGCATTACCTCCTGGGAAAATAGTGGCCAT
>CAJIYV010000086.1 GCA_905181745.1 uncultured Actinomycetes bacterium
CGATACCGCGGTAACCATTGCGACCGAAGCAATGGATCGACTACACACAACTGCCGAGTCACATCACCGCATTTTGATTTGTGAAGTCATGGGTCGGCACGCTGGCTGGATTGCATTGCATTCGGGTATGGCCGGTGGCGCTAACGCGATCCTGATCCCGGAAGTGCCTTTTGACCTGGATGAAGTGGTTGGTTGGGTCAACTCGCGGTTTGAAACCAACTACGCCCCGATTATTTGTGTTGCTGAAGGAGCCCTCCCAAAGGACGGCGATCTGATCACCAAGGACACCACTTTGGACGCATTCGGCCACGTCAAGCTCTCCGGGATCGGCGAGTGGCTGGCGGGAGCGCTGGAAGCACACACCGGACACGAGGCCCGCACCACGGTCTTGGGCCATGTTCAGCGCGGTGGCAGCCCCACAGCATTTGACCGAGTGCTCGCAACGAGGTTTGGCCTTAACGCAATTGAATCGGTCAAGGATCGTGCGTGGGGCACGATGGTGGGTCTTCGCGGCACCGATATTGTGCGCGTGCCGCTACAGGAAGCAA
The DNA here is from genome assembly GCA_905181745.1 of uncultured Actinomycetes bacterium. GTDB lineage: Bacteria > Actinomycetota > Actinomycetes > S36-B12 > S36-B12 > UBA4592. Next base: position 549 of record CAJIYV010000086.1, read on the forward strand.
CCGGAACCCTTAAGACCGTGCCAATTGAACGCTACCGCGAAGCCACCGCGTTCTTTGGCTAAGCCAATCCCCTACGCTGAGCGCATGAATTCCCCACAAGCTGGGCAGACTCGCGGTCCCATGGAGGCTCCTATGACCCTTTCGTGGCCCGATTTGGCAGCGGCGCAGCAGCCACCGTGGCCGGATCCGATTGCACTCGAGGAATCGCTCAGCCAATTGCGCAAAATGCCGCCGTTGGTTTTTGCTGGCGAGTGCGATCAACTCACTGAGCGGCTGGCTGCAGCCGGCCGCGGGGAAGCCTTTGTTCTCACCGGTGGCGACTGTGCTGAAACTTTTGAAGCTAACACTGCCGACTCAATCCGAGCCCGCCTTCAAACCGTCTTGCAGATGTCCGTAATTTTGACTTACGCGGCGTCGCTGCCAGTTGTCAAAATGGGACGGCTGGCCGGGCAGTATTTCAAGCCGCGCACCAAGACAATTGAAACCCGCGACGGTGTCGAGATGACTTCCTACCTCGGTGACGCGGTCAATTCACTTGAGTTTGAAGCAGGTGCTCGCAGGCCTGATCCGCAGAGACTGCTTCAGGCTTATCACGCATCCGGATCTGCACTCAATCTTGTTCGCGCCTTCACCATGGGCGGGTTCGCTGACTTACGCCAAGTTCATGCGTGGAATCAAGACTTTGTGCGCGACTCACTTGCCGGGCAGCGGTATGAACTCATGGCCCGCGACATTGATCGCGCGCTCGCGTTTATGCATGCATGTGGCGCCGACCCGGACGAGTTCCAGCGGGTTGAGTTCTACGCAGCCCATGAAGCACTTTCCATGGATTACGAGCGGGCACTGACCCGCATCGACTCACGCACAGGCAATCCGTACGACGTGTCCGGCCACTTCCTTTGGGTGGGGGAGCGCACGCGTCAACTTGATGGCGCACACGTGCATTTCGCGTCAACAATTTCCAATCCAATCGGTATGAAGGTTGGCCCCACTGCAGCACCTGAAGACATTGTTGAAGCCGCGCGAGTTTTGAACCCGAACAACATCCCGGGCCGCCTGTCACTCATCACGCGCATGGGCGCCGATCAGGTGCGAGACAAACTTCCCGCAATCATTCAGAAAGTGGATGCAAGTGGTGTCCCAGTTGTCTGGATCTGTGATCCGATGCACGGCAATACCCGCGAATCAGCCAGTGGCTACAAAACCCGTTTATTCGACGACGTAGTCTCTGAAGTTGAAGGCTACTTTGCTGTGCACCGGGATGCCGGAACGTTCCCAGGTGGCATTCACATCGAACTCACCGGCGACGATGTCACCGAGTGTGTTGGAGGTACGGCAGGTGTAGAAGACGGTGACCTCTCCCAGCGTTATGAAACTGCGTGTGATCCACGTCTGAACCGGGAGCAAAGTTTAGAACTTGCATTCATGGTTGCCGACATGCTGATTAAGAGCTAAGCACCCGTGAGCGTGAGCGTGTGGCACGGCACAGCTAAATCCCCAGCGGGCCTAGTTTATTTTGTCTGTGATGAAAGTGATCAGCAAATCATCTCTGCCAGGTTTGACCCAAGAGATATTGAAGGCCCAGCCCGCAAAAATTCACCTATCCACGAAGCATTTGCTCAATACAACGATGGGGCGCTTGATGCCTTCGACGATTTGGACGTACCTGAAGCCAAGTCAGAATTCAATGTCAATGTGTACGCCGCAATGCGCCAGATCCCACCGGGCTCTGTACAAACTTATGGTGAGCTTGCTGCGCGCTCGGGCTATTCGCGCGCCGCTCGAGCAGTGGGAACCGCATGCGGGCGCAATGAAATCGTGATCGTGATCCCATGTCACCGGGTAGTTGCCAGTAACGGAGTTGGAGGGTACGGCTACGGGGTCGACACCAAAGTGAAACTACTCTTGCACGAAGGTGCCCAAGGCTACTAACTAGTACTGGAGATAGTCGATACAGGGGAGTTCACCCCAAATGCGCGCACGACATGGGGGATTGGTCCGGCTCTGCTGGGCTGGATCATGGTGGCTGCCGCCATGATCGCAGCAGTGGGGGAACAGCTACCTCGTCGATGCCATCTCCAGAGATCTGAACCTTTCCTCGGACGACTGGGTAAACGTGCAGACAGTCAAGGGGCTGGCCGCGCTCCTCGTGGTGTTCATTGCTGGTCTGATTCCGTCATGGCTTGGTTATCGCACATCCGTTTTCGTTGCAGCTGGACTTTTTACTCTTGGCTCACTCTCCATAGCCGCAGCTTTTTGAAACTCCCGCAAGAGGTCTTAGCTGCGGAAATCAGCGCTGAAAACCAGAAGCCCCAACCCAACTGCCGTACCCAAGATAAGAATCGTGAAGACCACACCAAAAGCAACGAACCCTTTGAATGTTTTGCCAAAGTCCGAGGACGCCAACTCCGCTGACATGGATGACACCAACGCCTTCATATCAAATATCAAACTCCAGGCCATAAGCAGAGTAAAGAGTGAGACGGAAATAAGAACAATCAGTAGTCCTATCTGAATAATTTGATCGATTCCCGGATTGTCACTCCACCATTTTGACACGGAAACGAATGCAAAAATTGGCGCAAAAATCATGAAGAATGCGATGAACATCGCAAACGTGGGGTAAACCCGAAGATTCATCCATCCGAGCAGTTGCCT